>VGTB01000001.1 GCA_016874835.1 Deltaproteobacteria bacterium
TTGCGTCGAGCATCAGCGCCCTCGTTGTTGTGGTGGTTGCCATGGTTCTGCCTGCAGGTCGTCTCAGGACAATCTTCGTGTTCTTTGGACTTGCACTCTTTCTGATCCTGATTATTGCGTTCCGTATGATGAGGCCGGAGCGGCTGGTCAATCCTGACACCTTTTCGTCCCTCATCCTCTATTTTAAGGCTCTTGAAGCACCCGGCTCTCTGTTCCTGCCAACGACATGGGTTTTCGACAGTATTCAGGCAGCCCTTGCGGGGCTTAAAGGGAGCGCTCTTTTCGATCTTGCCCTTACCTGGAGTTTCGCAATCACTCTGATCTTTGTGATGACGTGGATATCTGAGGCAACGTATTTCGCCGGATATTCGAAGGCGCAGACAACACTTGAAACTATGTTTCCGTCTCGTGGTAAACGGAGCAGGGGGTGGACGTTTGTCCTGAATATTCTGTCCGGTCCCACGCGTGCGTTTGTCATTAAAGAAATTAAAACGTTCTTCAGGGATCAGACCCAGTGGCCCCAGTTGTTTCTCATTGTTGCCCTGATTGTTGTCTATCTCTATAATTTTTCCGTGTTGCCTCTGTCGCAGACGCCGATTAAAACCATCTATCTTCAAAATCTCTTTTCTTTTTTGAATATGGGTCTGGCTACGTTTGTACTGGTTGCCGTAACCGCACGTTTTGTCTATCCCGCGGTGAGCATTGAGGGGGATGCATTCTGGATTGTGAAGACATCGCCTATCCGGATGCGGACGTATCTGTGGATCAAATTTTTTGTATATTGCATTCCTCTTCTGCTGCTTGCTGAAATTCTGATTGTTGTTTCCAACATACTGCTCAACGTCACACCTTTTATGATGGTTCTTTCCGCAGCGACTGTATTCTGCATGGTGCCGGGAATAGTATCCATGGGAGTTGGCTTTGGGGCTGCATATCCGGATTTTCGTTCTGAGAATCCGGCTCAGTCTGTGACGAGCTTTGGGGGGCTGGTCTTTATGATTCTCTGTGCGGGTTTCATAGCAGCGGTTATTGTTCTTGAAGCTGGTCCTGTCTACTCGATCTTTATGGCGGGTGTTCGGGGGGTGAGCCTCACTCCTCTGCAATGGGTATGGCTTGTGGTGTCCTTTTCAGTTGTCTTTCTTCTCTGTGTGATAGCCCTGGTGATGCCAATGAGGTGGGGTGAACAGCGACTGAGTGTATATGAGTAAGGTACTATGCGAATGTCGCCCAGAGTATGGCAAAGAGAAGCGCCGGGAGAAAGTTGCCGATCCTGATTTTTGTGATTCCCAGGAGGTTTGTTCCGATACCCACGATCAGTAACCCTCCCGATGCGGTAACCGCTTCCAGAACCGCTGGTTTTTGCAGGAAGAGAATGTGTGAAGCCAGAAGGGTAATGGATCCCTGAACAATGAGTACTGAGAGGGCTGAAAACGAGACGCCAATACCTAGGGTGGAAGAGAGGGCGATAGAGGCGACCCCGTCAAGGAGAGACTTGATATAAAGTATGTCCGCATCGCCGACGGTACCGTCCAGTATTGATCCCACAATCATCATCGCCCCTGTGAGATAGAGGATCGATGCCGACACGAATCCCTGGACGAAAGTGGATGAGTGGGAACGGACTCGCAGCTTAATCCACTCGCCGAGGTGCTCGACCCCCTGTTCGATCTTCATTAATTCTCCCGTGAGAGCGCCGATAAGAACGCACCCAATGGTAACAATGGGTGCTGTTCCGGAAAGAGCCATCTTAAGTCCTATCAACACAACTGAGAGGCCCAATGCCTGCATGATGATCATCTTGATTCTCTCGGGAAGGTATTTGCCCGCTGAGATACCGATTATGCTTCCCGCAAGGATGGCTCCCGTATTTACAAATGTACCGATCAATGAGAAACCCCGTCAGTTATTTGCAGAGCGTTTCATTCACATATAACCTGCAGCGATAACAAACTGTCATCGCGAAGCGTAGCGATCTCTATATTTGATGAGATTGCCGCGGGCTACGCCCTCGCAACGACTTCGTCGGATTGCCGCGCACCCCCTGGGTTCCCCACGCTCCGCTCGGGACTTCGGCTCACCGCAATGACATAAAGCTCAGGTAGGCTTATTTATAGGAAGAGCAGGTTCATTGTCAATTGATTTCAAGAGTTCGAAAAATTGATATATAATCATTTCATTCACAGAAGGACTGGCTGAATAATGGTTCAATGTCAGGTGTGTGGAACAGTATCACGTTCTATTTCAGGAGAGCTGGGCGTATGCATTAACTGCATCAGAGGAAGAAGGGAAGGTGTCCTTTCCCTCATCCAGAAAGCCCATATGAAAAGCAGACGGGCCTTTGGATTACCCGAAACAGCTCCGAAGGATCCGGAAGGTCTTTCCTGTAATTTGTGTATGAATGAATGCAACATCCCTGTGGACGCAATGGGTTACTGCGGATTGAGAAAAAACGAAGAGGGAAGAATTGCCGGAGTGTCTCCTGCCGAGGGAAAACTGTCCTGGTATCACGATCCTCTTCCCACAAATTGTGTAGGAGACTGGGTGTGCCCCGGGGGAACCGGCGCAGGGTATCCCCGTTACGCGTATTGCGATGGCCCCGAGCGTGGTTATAAGAATCTCGCAGTTTTCTTTCACGCGTGTACCTTTAACTGTCTCTACTGCCAGAACTGGCATTTCAGGCGGCAGACATTTGCACCGCAAACCACACCTCTGGAAGATCTCCTTTCCGATGTTGATTCTAAAACCTCATGCATCTGCTATTTTGGAGGAGATCCAACGGCGCAAATGCCCTTTTCGCTGAAGGCGTCGAGAACCGCTATTGAACGAAACAGAAACAGGATTCTTCGCATATGCTGGGAGACGAACGGATCCATGCATGGGAATCTCCTTGATGAGATGATGGACATTGCACTTGAGTCCGGTGGGTGTGTCAAATTTGATCTGAAGGCCTGGAACGAGAACGTTCACATCGCCTTGACGGGAATCTCAAACAGGAGAACCCTGGAGAATTTCAGGCGGGCGGGGGAAAAAAGGGGGCGGAGACCATCGCCTCCGCCGCTCATAGCGAGTACGCTCCTGGTTCCGGGTTATGTCGATGAAGATGAGGTTAAAGGCATCGCCAGGTATATCGTTTCAATAGATCCCGATATTCCCTATAGTCTTTTGGCGTTTTATCCCCACTTTTTCATGTCGGATATGCCTCTGACTTCCAGGGCTATGGCTTATCGATGTGTGCAGGCCGCCCGTGAGGAGGGGCTCAACAATATACGGATAGGGAACGTCCATCTCCTTGTCTAACGGTGGTCTTATTTCCCCTTGTATGCGGGTTTCCGTTTTTCAAACATTGCATTCAGCGATTCCATGTGATCTTCAGTGTAATGGCACAGGCACTGGAATGCGGCCGATTCTTCCATTACGTGTTGCAGTGTGGAGTGCTGTCCTGCCCTGATCAGTTTTTTCGTCAATCTTAAGGCCTGGGGTGGTTTGGAGGCGATTTCTGCTGCTATTTCTTTCGCTTTGTCCAGCAGTTTTTCATGATCGACAACGCAGTTGATCAGTCCCAAGCTGAGGGCGGTTTCAGCGTCGATTGTGGCAGCCGTAAAAATCAGTTCACATGCTTTGCCCATACCTATTGCTCGGGGAAGGGTGAAGGCGCTTCCATCTCCGGGGATGAGACCCACGTTAAGAAACGTTTCTCCGAACGTTGCTTTTTTAGATGCTACCCTGATATCACACATCAGGGCGAGACCGCATCCTGCTCCTACGGCGGAGCCGTTAATTGCTGCGATGGTGGGTATCTCCACGCCGTACACTGCTAAAAGCACTTCCTGAATATTTCGCTGATAGTTTTCCATAATCTGTGCAGGCGTTCCATGGAACATTCCCTTTCTTTCCTTCATGTCTTTCACATTTCCACCGGACGAATATGCCGGGTCAACCGCAGTGACTATGAGCACCTTTGTATTGATATCGCTGCTGACCATTTTGCATACGTACTCTATCTCATCGATAATTTCTCTGTGCGTAATGGCATTCCTGATGTCGGGACGGTTGAGTGTCATAATTGCGATGCCCTGATCGGATTCGAATAGGATCTCTTTAAACTCCATGCTACACCTCCATTTATGCGTTTTTGAGTTATGTTGATGTACACTTTTTTTACGAGACTCACAATGAATATTTATGCGCTGAGAAAAAAGGTCATGGGGAACTGTAAAAAAAGAATTGATCGGGCAAGGGGTGAATGTGAAAGTAAAATAAGGCTTTTGATACCTGTGTATTTGTGTTAATGGAGAGCGGAATATTTTACGGGGTTAAGAAGATAACGGGGTGATGAGAGCGATATTCCTATCCGATGCTCATCTGAAGAGTGAGGAAGACAGAGGTTATCAATATATTGTTCATTTTCTCGATACCCTCAAAGGAGGCATTGATTGTCTCTTTGTGGTGGGGGATTTTTTCGACTTCTGGTTCTGTCGGGATGGCAAAGTCTATCCGGGTTTTTCTCCTGTAATTGAAAAACTCGCGGAACTCAAGCATCAGGGGAGTACTATATACTTTTGCGAAGGCAATCACGATTTTTTTCTCGAAGAGTATCTTACAAAAGTATTGGGGATTTTAGTGTTTACTGAGTGGGCGGATATTGATCTGGATGGTCGCCGCCTTTTAGTTGCGCACGGGGATACTGTTGACAGGGAGAACAAGAAATATCTATTTTTGAGAAAATTATTAAGGAGCGGTTTTATTGCCAGACTACAGGGCATCGTCCCTCTGACGCTTCTCTGGAGGATTGCCCGGGCCAGCTCTGCCATGAGCAAAGAGTTGTCTGTCGAATCAAAGTATTTAATCGCAGGGAAGATGGAATCGTTTGCCCTGAAAAAATTGCACGACGATTTTGATGCCGTGATTTTCGGCCACTGCCACGTGCCGTTGTTGAAAGAATTTGATATTCGCGGACGCATGAAAACATTCGTCGCACTCGGTGACTGGATCAGACATTTCTCATATCTCCTGTATGAGGACAACCGTTTCACTCTCTGTTATTTTAAACCCTGAGGGCGATGGTGATGAACAACCCGCTACAGATGGGCAGGCTGGACATAGTATGGCAGATCTGCTAATAAAATACATTATTTCGCCGGGGAGTCATCGTGAATTTCGGAGGAGTTGATCCGGTATATCCGACGTTGGAAGAGGCGACATTTGTCGTGCTACCCATCCCTTATGACCTGACATCCACGTACCAGTCGGGATCACGGAACGGGCCTTGTGCAATTATTGACGCTTCCTCCCACATGGAACTGTATGATGAGGAACTCGAAAAAGAGACATATCTGGCAGGAATCTACACTCTTTCCCCGCTGGAATCCGATGCCCGTGGACCCGCCGAGATGACGGCGGCTGTTCGCCGGGCAGTATCGGAAATCCTCTCTTATGGAAAAATTCCGGTGATTCTGGGGGGAGAACACAGTATTTCGCTTGGTGTTGTTCAGGCAATGATTGCAAAATATCCGGAGCTCTCGGTTCTCCAGCTTGATGCCCATGCTGATCTGAGAGACAGTTATCAAAGTACTCCTTACAGCCATGCATCTGTGGGACGGAGAATTTCCGAGCTATGTCCCCTGATTCAGGCGGGAGTGAGAAGTATGAGTGCGGAAGAAGCGGCTTTCCTCGCTGAGGGGAAAGTGAAATCTTTCTCTGCGGACTTCATTCGTGAGAATGCCCGGTGGTGGGAGAAAATAGGTGAAAATCTTCATGGTGATGTGTACGTCACCGTTGATCTGGATGTATTTGATCCTTCGATTATGCCTGCGACGGGAACACCGGAGCCGGGCGGTATTTACTGGAAAGAGATGTTGCAAATTCTCAAGGAGGTTTCTGCCCGGTGTAATGTGAGAGGTTTCGATATCGTTGAACTCTCTCCTATTCCCGGTCTGGTTGCTCCTGATTTCCTTGCCGCAAAGTTGGTGTATCGGATGATGGGGTATCTCACGTGAGGCTGATGAAATGAGTTCCGTAGCGATAGGGTGTCTGCCTTCTTCCTGAAGATGCGTGTTCCGGCTGAACCATTGAGCTGAGTTGAGCGAGGACAGAATACTACAGTGGAAATGGCGCTTAGTCATCTGAATGCCCCCTTCATTTATGTGATCCCTCCGATTCTGGGGGCTTTCATAATGATCGTTCTTGCCCTGATTTCGATTTTACGGGGCAGGAGAAATCCCACAAACATTATGTTTGCAGGAATTTGTCTCCTGGGTTCACTTGTGAACGCAAACGTCGCGTTGGTGTCAATTCTTCCCGATAAATCTCTGGCCCTTAGAATTGACAGGACTCTTTATCTATTCATTGTCTTTGCCGTACCTATTTTCATCCATTTTGTTCATTCCTTTCTTGGAATTACAAACCGGCGCTGGCTGGAGTATCTGACATATCTCTTCAGTTCTATTATTCTGTTTTTCACGCCATCTGAGCTTTTTATCAGCGGATTGCAGCAATATACATTCGGGACAATTGCGAGGGCAGGTCCCGTTTTCTATGTCTTTGCGGTGATTACCTTTTGTTCGGTGTTATACTGCCTCGCGGTGTTATTTGCCGCTCTGACGAAATCGGCGGATAATCAACAGAGAAACCGGATAAAATACATACTCGGAGGCATGGGACTCGGCGCCTTGCTCATCGCATTGAATATTCTTACGGTCTGCGGTGTCAGAATATATCCCATGGGGAATTTCAGCTTCGTTCCTGCTGTCTTTCTTGCCTTCGGTGTCCTCAAGTATGACCTCCTCGATATGGGCGCTCTCATCAGAAGAGGAACGATTTATTTTATTCTCACCGGTGTCCTCACCGCTCTTTATATATCGATAATCTATCTTTTTAATACCCTCTTCATGGAATCAGGGTATGACAGATCCCTGGTTCTGCCCCTTCTGCTGGCGGTGATCATTGTACTTATTTTCAATCCCCTCCGGGAAAAAGTTCAGGAGATGATTGATGTGCTCTTTTTCAGAGGCAAGTATGATTATCAGCAACTGCTCAAGGAAATAAGCGGAGAGATGGCATCTCTCCTGAAATTCGATCAGATCAAAGAGCTTTTGCTCGAATCGGTATCCGCTGCTCTGCATGTGACCCATGTGTATCTGCTCGTTAATCATGAGGATACGGATTTTTTCCGGATTTATTCCCGGATAACTCAAAGTTATGAAAAGACAGGAATTGAGGGAATAGCAAGAGATCATCCCCTTGTAGCGTTTTTTGAGAGTAAGAAAAAACCATTGAGCAAATCACATATTGAAAGAGCGGTTTCGGAACCGGTTGACGGCGAACAAATTTCCTCCATTTTTGATACGTTGGATGCGTCCCTGATCATTCCTATTGTTTCTCAAACCGGGTTAATGGGAATGATCGCGCTCGGGCAGAAAAAATCAGGGGAACTTTTTGTCCATGAGGACCTGGAGCTCTTGACCACTATTGCAAATCAGAGTGTGAATGCCTTCGAAAACGCACGGTCATATGAAGAGGTCGAAAGGTTAAACCGTGATCTTGAGAAGAAGGTGGAAGAGAGGACTGCGGATCTCCGTCAGGCATTGGAGGAAAAAGAGAAAACCCAGAAGCAGCTTATCCAGTCGGAGAGTCTTGCGGCGATCGGTCAGCTTGTTGCCGGTACGGCTCATGAATTGAACAATCCGTTAGCCGGTGCCACCAGTCTTATTCAGACCACCGTTGAATCTGTCGCTGAGTGGAGGGTGAATGACGGAAACCAGGAAGAAGTGATTAATGACCTTGAATTCTCATTGAAGGAATTGAAGAGAGCCGGTGACATTGTAAAAAGTTTACTTGATCTTTCCCGCCAAACCCAGGTCTATGTTGAACCCGTTGACATAAACGTCGCCATGGAGGATGCGTTAAGGGTTTTGTACAACCAGTATAAACACCTTCCCGTTGAAATCGAAAAGGATTATGATAAAGGACTACCCCTGGTGGAAGGCAACTTTGCAAACTTAGGTCAGGTGTTCATCAACATCATTAAAAATGCCTTTGAGTCGTTACCTGGCGGGCATGGGAAAATAACCTTGGTGACACGTTTTATAGAGAGCACAGACAGCGTACTGATTGAATGTACTGATACGGGAAAGGGAATTCCATCTCATCAGATGAATGATATTTTTAAGCCTTTTTTCACTACCAAGGAGGTCGGTAAGGGAACGGGACTCGGCCTTTATATTTCCCATGAAATTATCAAAAGACATGGAGGAAAAATCTTCGTCAGGAGCGAAGAGGGGAGAGGAAGCACGATCGGTATCGAACTGCCCTGCATACATCAGGAAGAAATGAAAAATGCCTTGACAAAATAGGGGTGTTGTTCTATACGTCCATGTCCTAAAATTGAGTGAGAATTGACGCGGGGTGGAGCAGTCCGGTAGCTCGTTGGGCTCATAACCCAAAGGTCGGTGGTTCAAATCCATCCCCCGCTACCAAACAATTGAGAGGGGTTAGATAAGATTTCTAACCCCTTTTTCTTTTGCTCAAAATTATTTTCCATTGTGTACATTTTAGTGTCTATAGAAGGATATGCGTGAGAATATCATCCGGATGAGCAGACGAGAACTATATGATAAGGTTTGGACCGAACCAATTGTCGGAAACTAGGGACAGCGCCCTATTTATTATGGGGAAAATAGGGACACTTCCCCTATTTCCACAAATGGCAGATCAGTCGTCTCGCCCGACGCCGGAGAATCGAAGACAGGACGGACGCCTGCCCCACCACAGAGGGGGAAAACGGGACTGAAAAATGTCAAAACTCAAAACCTGACCCCACTGACACTTTTCGCTTTTCTTTTCCTTTCCCAGTTAGTATAATCACGATTATACTAACTATGATTATACTTACGGGGTGACAGGTGATGAAATTTGTAAACCGTGAACAGGAAATGGATATATTGCTACGGCTTTATGATAAGGGATTCTTTCAGTTCATTCCCATCTACGGTCGACGTCGCGTGGGGAAAACACGCTTGGTTCAGGAATTTATCCGGGCAAAACCCGCCATATATTTCCTGGCCGATACGGCTTCTGAGACGGAACAATTGAAAAATCTGGGAAGGGAAGTCGGCGATTATTACGGCGATCATATCCTCATGACATCCGGTTTCAGAGACTGGTTGCAGATGTTCCGCTACCTGGCTGAAAAGAGTGGCACGCAACGACTGATCTTTGTCGTCGACGAATTTCCCTATCTGGTAAACGCCAATAATGCCATATCTTCCATCTTCCAGAAAGGAATCGACGAGATATGGAAAGATACCTCTATCTTCCTCATCCTCATGGGATCCAGCATAGGCATGATGGAACGAGAGGTTCTTTTCGCCAAGGCTCCCCTCTACGGGCGGCGAACCGGTTCACTGGAAATAAGGGAAATGCCGTTTGCGGCATTGAATGCTTTTTTCCCTACCCTTGATTTCGAGAGCCGGACGGCGCTTTATGGGGTGTTCGGCGCCATCCCGGCTTACCTCGAGAAAGTTAATGAAAGTGCAGATATCCTGGGAAACATCCGGCAGGCGATTTTGGATCGGGGATCGTTTCTTTATAGCGAGGTGGACTTTCTTCTCCGGGAAGAACTCCGGGAGCCGAGGAACTATTTTGTCATCCTGCGAGCCATCGCCCAGGGGAAAAGGAAACTTTCGGAAATCATGAACGATACGGGCTTTGACAAGGCCTATCTGTCCCGTTATCTTGACATTCTGAGGACCCTCCGTCTGATTGACAAAGAAATTCCCGTTACGGAAAAGTACCCGGAAAAGAGCAGGCTGGGACTTTACCGTCTCCATGACCGTTTTTTTACCTTCTGGTTTCGCTACATCTTCCCTTATCGAGGCAGATTGGAAATTGGTCAGACGGATTTCGTCATGAATGCCATAGAGAAAACATTTCCCCAGTACCTTTCGGGCGTATATGAAGAAATCTGCCGGGAGCTGTGCCTGGCGCTTCAAAAAGACGGGATGATCAACTTTGAGACCATTGGCCGCTGGTGGTCAAAAAATGAGGAGATCGATCTGGTTGCCCTGGACGAGACGGACCGCTGTCTTTATCTCGGAGAGTGCAAATGGAGCGAAAAACCGGTAGGAACTGATATCTATGAAGATCTGGCGAGAAAAGCGGCACTGATCGACTGGCGGGCCGGCAGGAGAAAGGAACGCTTCTTGCTGTTCAGTAAAAGCGGTTTTACAGAGCAGATGCATGAACGAGCCGTCAAGGATAATGTCATCCTGTTTACCGGCGAAAAAAAGTGCAATGATTATGGGGTCAGGTCTTGTTTTTTGCTATGATGTGTGAGTACATAATGAGAACATAATACAAGGTTGAATACAGGCGGAACGCCTGTCTCACCACGGAAAATAGGCGGCAAATTCCTATACCGCCAGACTAGCAAAAAACAAGACCTGACCCCATAGGTCCCCAGGGGAGTCTGCATATGAAAGATAAAGCAAAAACAAAAGAACAGCTCATCAGCGAATTAGCCGTATTGCGGAAGAGAATTGCCGATTTGGAAGGAGCAGAAGTAGATCATAAACAAACAGAGGCTGCCTTGAAGGCATCGGTCCTACAATGGCAGACAGTGTTTGATACCATTCATGACCCTATCTGTCTGCTGGATATTGAGGGAAAGATTTTACGATGCAACAAAGCCATGAAAAATTTCTTAGGAAAAACACAGGAAGAAGTCGTTGGCCATACCTGCTGGGAGCTTGTACATGGTACGTCAAAACCCATTGAAGGGTGTCCTATTGTGCAGATGAAGGAAACACTCCGAAGGGAAACGCTGATTCTGCAGCTGGATAACCGATGGGTTAACGTTATTGTAGACCCCCTGACGGATGCAACTGGCGCTCTCATTGGAGCAATTCATATTATCTCTGATGTGACCGAGCACAAGCAGACAGAGGAAACCGTTAAAAAGCAATTAGAAGAGATTACTTCCTACTACGACAATGCGCCCATTGGCCTGGCGGTATTAGACACCAGCTTGCGCTATCTCAGGATCAATAACCGACTGGCTGAGATCAACGGGATTTCTGCAGCCAAGCATATTGGAAAAACGGTAGAAGAGATTGTACCGACACTGGCAACGCGAGCGAGAGAAATTATCTCTGAAATAATCAAAACCGGCGAGCCGATAACAGACGTAGAATTCAGAGGCGAAACAAAAGCACAACCAGGTGTCAAGCGCTACTGGCTGGAAGGGTGGTATCCGCTCAAGGATAAATAGCATAGGGTCATTGGCTTTGTTGTGATGGTGCAGGACATCACCGAGCGTAAGATGATAGAAGACAATCTGCGCGAGAGCGAGGAGCGTTATCGCGCTCTATTTGAAAACTGCCTTGACGCGGTTTTGTTGACTGCTCCCGACGGCAGAATCCTGTCCGCCAACACCGCCGCCTGTCGGATGTTTGGACGGACAGAGCAAGAAATCTGTCAGCTCGGGCTGAGTGGAATCGCGGACATAACAGATCCGCTCCTGCCTGTAGCTTTGACAGAACGTAGCCGTACAGGCAAATTCAGGGGCGAATTGACCTTTATTCGCAAAGACGGAACCAGGTTCCCAGGCGAGATATCTTCCGCGATTTTCAAGGATCAAGATGGTCATGACAGGACGAGCACGATTATTCGAGACGTTACCGAGCGCAAGCAGATGGAGGAAGTGCTGCGTGAGAGCAAGGAGAGATACCGTACGTTATTTGAAAGGACATCCAACCCCATCCTGGTCATAGATACTGAGGGTAACTATGTCAGTTGCAACGAGGGGGTGCTCAAGTTCTTAGAATGCACACGCCATGAATTGCTGGAGAAAAATGTGCGCGACTTTATTCCACCGGGCAAGGAGAGGCAAGTGATAGAGGATCACAAGGCTCTATGGGACGTTGGTGGAACTAGGGAAACTGAATACTATGTCCATGGCGAGGTCAAAAATCTGGAATTGACCATCACTCCGGCAATATGGCATGGCAAGCGAGTGGTCTTTGGTATTGGAAAGGACATCACCAAGCGCAAGCAGTTAGAGAAAGCACTCCAGGAAAGCGAAGAACTGTACCGGGTTCTCACTGAGAAATCCATTGCCGGTGTTTACGTGGTGCAGGACGGCAAATTTCAATTCCTCAACAATAATGCCATCGTGTACACAGGATACACAATAGAGGAGCTGATAGGGGCGAAAATGACGATTGTTGTCCACCCCGAAGACTGGGAACAGCTAAAGAGGTGTGTCAAAGAGATGCTTCGTGGAGAACGGATGTCTCCCTACGAGTTCAGAATAATCACAAAAGAGGGACACATCCGGTGGTTCATGGAAACGGCCACATCAATCATCTGGAAACGGAGGCGGGCCGTTCTGGGGAATTGCATGGACATCACCGAGCGCAAGGCAGCGGAAGAAAAACTGCAGCTCTCCACGGAACGTCTCCGCAAGGTGTTCAGCGGCACCATCCAGGCTATCTCTGTGGCGGTGGAAACGAGAGACCCCTATACGGCAGGTCATCAGAAGAGGGTGACCGACCTGGCAAGGACTATTGCCAGCGAAATGGGACTTCCCGGTGAAACCATCGATGCTATCCGTCGATGCTGTCCGTATGGCGAGCCAGATTCACGACATCGGGAAGATCGCCATCCCTGCGGAGATACTTACCAAACCCTCGAAATTGACACCTGTGGAGTTCGAAATTATTAAGACCCATTCCCTGCGTGGTTATGATATCCTGAAAGATATCGAATTCGAATGGCCCCTTGCCCAGATTGTTTTGCAGCATCATGAGCGGATGGACGGCTCCGGGTACCCAAACGGATTAATCGGGGAAAATATCCTCATTGAGTCCCGGATTCTGGCGGTCGCCGATGTGGTGGAAGCTATGGCGTCTCATAGACCTTACCGGCCAGCTTTAGGCATTGATATGGTTCTGGAAGAAGTCACAAAGAATAGAGGTTCCCTCTATGATCCAGAGGTGGCGGATGCATGCCTGAAAATATTCTATGAGAAGGACTATAAGATTGGAGCCTGAAGATTACCGATAGAAAACGCAGAGATTCTTTAGAATTGATTGATGCTGTGTTTCAGAAAATTGGCAATAATCTACATGAACGGCAAATGAGTTGTCAAACCTTTGCATGTTTCACCCAGTATTCAATGAACTACTCTGTCAATCCAGCCCGCACCTTATACTTTTACCACCGATTGTTTCTATCTTCATCACCGATTTACTGATAAAGCTTTTTCTATAATAACATTGAACAAAAACACCGTCAAAAGTGATATTTTTAAGAAAATATTTTTAAGAGTTTCACCCTTCTCTTAAGCGAGCATCTAAGGTATTGAAATAAAATGGAAAATAATCAGGGGAAAATATTCAATTGAATGCAAATTCGTCGTATGCTTATTTATAAAAGCTAACACATAAAACAGGTCTCTGTTGTATGCCGATCGTGTAAAATAAAAGGCAGCTATCATTAACAGGTATTCAGGTGACGGCACATGAAAAAGAAAGATTTGAAAAAGTATTGTGACTATGCCCTGGAGGGAGGAGCAACGAAGGTAAAACCCATTCACCTCTCCACTGTGGTCACGGCTGCATGGGTGCGATGGAGCTGATTGACCTGGAAGGAGAAATGTTCAAGGATGGGTACTATAAAGCCTTCGTTTTCCTTGCCGGTCCCTGTGATGTGTGCAAGGAATGCGGTAGAGTTACGGGAGACGCCTGCCGTGATCGTTATCGGGCAAGGCCTTCAATGGAGGCGTGCGGTATCGATGTATTTCAGACAGCACGGAATAACGGCTTCCATATTGAAACGCTGAGGGATAGAACAGAACCACGTAATACCTTCTGCCTCATGCTGGTGGATTGATCTTACAATCATGACGATTAAGAAAGTCCCGGTATTGAAAAAGGAGCCGGATCGTATTCTGTTTATCCACATGACAATACCCTTTCTCCTTGACGAATCATCTTACCCGTCGTAATGTACCTTCCGTTATCTGATAGAGTGGAAATGAGCCCATATGAGGGGGCATGAGGTTCTTCTTATGAACTTGATGAAAACCCGCAAAGGCTTCACGCTGTTGCTGATTGCGGGGCTTTGTTTGTCGAACGTTGCGCTGAGCTTTGCTGCGGATTGGGGAACGATAATGTATCCTCGTGGGAAGACATATATAAGGGCCAAGAGATCGGTGCATTCCAAAGTGAGAGGTCAACTGAGGGCAGGTCAACCCGTTAAGGTGGATTTTCTTAAGAATAACTGGTATGCCGTTTTCAGGGTGAAGGAAAAACGGCGCAATGAGGCAAGGGCGCTCGGTTATGTGCAGGCAAATCTTCTTTATCGACGTGTTGTTAAACCAACCGATGTCCCTGTGAGCAGGGAGAAGGAAACGGTAACGGACTCATCGGTAATGGAGTTTCCCGATAGTGTGCCAATCGACGTGAAGAATATCAGTGTTAAGACGGGCGAAACCGGGCATGAGTCGCTTGTGATTGAGTTTAATCGGTTTTACACACCGGCGTTTTACAGTATCGAGGGTAGTGAACCCAAGATAGTCCTCGATATCACGAACGTATCATCATTCAAGAAAGAGTGGGAGTATTTAAGCGTTCAAGGGAAATTCATCAGGCAGCTCCGCAGCAGTATGAACCCGAATGCTCGCATGGTGAGAATTGTTGTGGATATGGAACCGGCGAAAGATTATTCGATAAATCCTGTTTTTAGCGGGAAGGACAATTCCTATTCTCTGCACATATCCGAAGATAAAAAACAGGCACCATGACTGCGGAGTATCATTCGAGTTACATTCAACTTCATAATCTGCGGGTTTTTTAGTGAGAAAAATCTATATTGCCGCTGCCGGCCGTGAGGTTGATGGTGTGGGCGATCTTGCGGGATTTCTGCGTATGCAAGAATCCCTGGCAGCGAAAGGGTTCGATGCTGTTGAGTTGATTATTGATCCGCTCAAAGCCGGCTGGGATACGCCTCTTGAGGAGCGTCATTATCGTTCCGGTTGTGCGCCCATTGAGGCCGTTGACGAAGCCAGGAAACTGATCATTTCCGGACGTTCTTCATGCGTGATTATCTCCGGCGAGGATCTGCTTAAAACGAATTATGAGCGGGAGGAGCGGCATCGACTCATGTCAATATACGGAACAGAGTGGTCTCTCCCGAAGGCCTACACCGAGCTGGCCCGGGTGTTCATGGGAAACTGGGGGATAAGTGATATTCAGTTTAGGCAATTGGCGGAACATCTCTTTGCAAATTATCTGAGGACAGCAGGTAGGTCTGGTCGGCCCCTCACTCTGGATCAGCAATGGTATGAGCCTGTTACTGATTTGTTCCGTGGTGTTGATTGTGCCAATCCTGTCGTGGATTTCGCGGGGCGACTTCTTCTCTGCAGTGACGAAGTTGCCGATGCCTGTCATATTCCCGTGCACGAGAGGGTTGCCGTTTCAGGGATAGGTCTTGGAATACAACCGGGCGACGGCCCCGCGCTCATTCACGAGATAGCCGCGTATCGTCACCTGAAGGCTGCTTTTCAGGAGGCTTGCAGACGGGCCGGAGTGAATTTTCCCGCACGTTTCTTATCGGGAGAGGCATTACTTGAGGTGTACACATGCTATCCTGTCGTTCCCCTCGCATTTTTACTCGTTACCGGTATTGCTCTGTCACCCGGGCAGATAACCGATGTCCTGGATAGCCATGAAATAACGGTAACGGGAGGTATGAACCTTGCCCGTGCCCCGTGGAATAATCCGAGCCTGAATGCCATGATTGCTATGTATCGTCGCCTGAGAGAAGGACCTTTTTCCTTGGGTGCTGTTCATGGAAATGGCGGACTGGGATCACGTCAGGGGGTAGTTATCCTGGAGCGAATTTTCCGTTAAACTTATGGGTGAGGTGAGTTTTGGAGGATGCTTTTTTTAAGATGACAGGGCGGCCGGATTTTGATGGGAGAGGCCTGCGTTGTCCTGCCACTCTTTGAGTGCTCGCAGGGCGCGGTATGCGTAATGAAGGCCCCTGTCTTTTTTTCGAATTTTGCGAGCGAGGGGAGGGAAGAATCCGAAGTTCACGTTCATGGGCTGGAATGTTTTGTGATCGGCGTGAGTAATGTAGTGTAACAGGGCGCCAATAGCTGTCGTGTGTGGGGGCGGTACATTTTTTCTTCCCGACAAAACGCACGATGCATTCAATCCGGCGATAAGTCCCATCGCGGCTGATTCCACATATCCTTCAACACCTGTTATCTGTCCTGCAAAAAAAATCATGTTGTTTGTGCGGAGTTGAAGTGCGTTGTTGAGAAGGGCAGGGGAATTGATGAAGGTATTGCGGTGAATGCTTCCGTGTCTCACGAACTCTGCGTTTTCCAGACTGGGTATCATCCTGAATACGCGGCGCTGCTCGGGCCAGGTGAGCTTCGTCTGGAATCCTACCATATTGAAGAGTATTCCTTCCCGGTCCTCCTGCCTGAGCTGTACCACTGCGTATGGTTGTTTTCCGGTCTTCGGGTTTGTCAGACCTACCGGTTTCATCGGTCCGAATATGAGGGTATCTTTGCCGCTCCTGGCAAGATGTTCCACGGGGAGACAACCGGCAAAGTATTTCGCCTCTTCAAAATGTCTGAGAGGAACGTCCTCGCCTTCTTTCAAGGCAATCCAGAATTTTTCATATTCGTCCTTTTCCATGGGACAGTTTATGTAATCCCCCCCATCGCTGTCGTATCGAGAGGATCTGAACACCCTATCGAAATTGATGGACTCGCCTTCAATGATCGGCGAAATTGCGTCGTAAAAGTACAGGTAGTTACTGCCGGTTAAATTTGTGATGCTTGCGGACAAAGCATTGGAAGTGAGGGGGCCGGTGGCAATGATCACAATTCTGTGTGCGGGTACTTCCCTGATTTCTTCCCTGATAATTTTAATTTTTTTTTGCGTAAGCAGTCTTTCTTCAATGTAGAGAGAAAATTGATTCCTGTTCACGGCTAAGGCCTTCCCGGCCGGAACCGCGGTTGCCGCTGCCGCCTCCATGATGAGAGAGTTCAACATTCGCATTTCTTCTTTCAGGAGGCCGACGGCGTTTTCTATGGCATTAGACCTGAGGGAATTGCTGCACACCAGTTCCGCCAGATGGGCTGATCTGTGGGCGGGTGAAAATACGGAGGGCTTCATTTCGTAGAGTGTAACGGGGTGTTCATGTCTCAGTAACTGCCATGCCGCCTCGCATCCCGCCAGACCGCCACCGATTATTATGATGGATTCCTGAGACGACATGTTTATGTGACAGGGCTCTTATAGGTACAATCCTTGTTGAGGCAGGCCATGTAATTTCCTTTGCGAGGGGAATATTTCTCAATGAGGAACCGGGCTCCACACAAAGGGCATGGTTCCGGTAGAGGCCTGTCCCATAGTGCGAAGGTGCAGGATGGGTAATTGGAACAACTGAAAAACAGCTTTCCCTTTTTCGTTCTTTTCTCGCAGAGATTGCCGTTGCAATTCGTTTCGGGACAATGTATGCCCAGGTGAAACGGCATGGTAGTTTTGCACTCGGGATAACCGGAGCAGCCTAAAAATTTTCCGAATTTGCCTTGTTTGATGAGCATCTGTTTGCCGCACTGCTCGCAGAGCACATCAGTCAATAGGGTTTCCCCCCGCTTCGCCTCTTCCTGGCCTTCCTGGGAAATATTCATGGTATTCCGGCATGCAGGGTAGTTTGAGCAGGCCATGAATCTTCCATTTTTCCCCCATTTGATGACCATTGGGCTTGCACATTTATCGCATATTTTATCGGTGGGAGTTGCTTCCCCCTTGACTTTTCTCATATTCACCTTGGCTTTATTCAGTTCGTTTTGAAAGGAAGCATAGAAATCATGGAGCGTGTCTATCTTTTTCAGTTTCCCTTCTTCGATCAGATCTAACTGTGTTTCCAGGGACGCAGTGAATTCGATATCAAGAATGTTCGGGAAATTATTTACCAGAAGCTCCGTAACCAACATTCCCAGGTCGGTGGGAATAAACCTCCCCTTTTCCAGATGCACGTAGTCCCTTTCCTGGATGGTACTCAGGATAGTTGCATATGTGCTCGGCCTGCCGATACCTTGTTCTTCCAGTTCCCTCACCAGAGAAGCTTCTGAAAACCGTGGTGGCGGTTGGGTGAACTTCTGTTCGGGTTTGAGTGTGATGAGCGTCAGTTTTTCACCCACGTGTACTTCAGGGAGTATCTTGCCGAATTCAGTCTCATTATTACCGTTTTCCTTTCCTTCGGTATAGATGGTTGTGAATCCCGGAAACTTCATGACTGAACCCTGTGCCCGGAAGAGACAATTTCCTGCTGTTATGTCAATAATCGTCTGATCGAATACGGCTGCACTCATCTGGCTTGCAACGAAGCGGTTCCATATGAGCAGGTAGAGGCGATACTCGTCATTGCTCAGGTATGATTTGATGTCGTGCGGTGTGTAGCTGAGGGAAGACGGACGGATCGCCTCATGGGCATCCTGGGAGGAAGCAGTGTTCTTGAATATTCGTGCCTTTCCGGGAAGAAAGTCGGGTTCGTAATGTTCTCCGATGAATTTTCTGACTTCTCTTATGGCCTCGTCGGCGGTACGAACCGAGTCCGTTCTCATGTATGTGATCAAACCGACCGAACCTTCTTTTCCCAGTTCAATCCCCTCATAGAGTTTCTGGGCGATGCTCATGGTCTTTTTTGCCGGGAAGCGAAGCCACCGTGATGCTTCCTGTTGAAGCTTGCTTGTGGTGAACGGCGGCATAGGTGATTTCCGTACTTCTTTTTTCTCCTGTTTTTCGACGATAAAGGGAACCATCTTAAGGTAATCCACTGTCGTGGATGATTGGGCATCGCTCGTAATGCGAGCCTTTTTGCCTTCGATTCTGGTGAGGCGGGCCTCGAAAGGAGGAGGATTTGCACCCTCCAGATGTGCGGTGATATGCCAGTACTCTTCCCGTATGAATTTACGGATTTCCTCTTCCCGGTCGCAGATCAATCTGACTGCCACCGACTGGACACGACCTGCACTGAGTCCTCTTTTCACTTTTTCCCAGAGCAGGGGGCTGATCTTATACCCCACGAGACGGTCAAGGATGCGCCGTGTTTGCTGTGCTTCGTACTTGTTGATGTCAAGTGTGTGGGGATGGTTCATCGCCTCCAGGATCGTTTTTTTTGTCAGGTCGTTGAAGAGAACACGATGGACGTTTTTTTCTTTCATGCCGATTTCTTCGGCGATATGCCACGCTATAGCTTCTCCCTCTCTGTCGGGATCGGGGGCGAGGAATATGTCGTTCGCTTTTTTCGCCGCTTTTTTCAAGATGCCGACGATTTTTTTTCTTGATTCTATGACATTGTAGGTAGCGAGAAAGTGGTGGTCCGGGTCGATTCCTAACTTACTTTTGGGAAGATCCTTAATATGTCCCATGGATGCTAACACTTCGTAGTTCGGACCTAAATATTTTTTGATAGTTTTTACCTTTGTGGGCGATTCGACGATGATGAGGGAATCCGTCATGATTACTCCTTGAGTGCAAATTTATTTCCGGGAAGTTGCTTGATAATCCCTCTCAGCTCAAGAGTCAATAGAATATTTAATACGTGGCTGGTGGGTATTCCCGTGGCGGCAATAATATCATCAACATCTGTGCCTTTCAGGGTGATTTTATTCAGCACGGATCTTTCGGTGTGGTTGAGTGTGGTGTCCGTTTTCGATATTTTTTTTGCGTCGCGGCTTACCTCCTCTTCCGGGGAGACATCCGAGGGTTTTTTCCGTACTCTCGTTTCCACCTGCGGCAGGATCTCATCGAGAATGTCGTGGACATTCTCGATGAGTTTTGCACCCTGTTTGATCAGTTTGTTCGTTCCCCGTGATCCGGCGGAATCGATGCTTCCCGGGACGGCGAACACCTCACGTCCCTGTTCCAGAGCGATCCTGGCCGTGATGAGAGATCCGCTTTTTTCATTCGCTTCCACTACCACAACACCTAAAGAAATTCCGCTGATGATTCTGTTGCGGGCAGGAAAGTTTGGGCCGCTGGGTGGTGTGCCGAAGGGGTATTCCGTAATGACAGCTCCATTTCTGATTATTTCCCGATAAAGCTCCTCGTTTTCCGCGGGATACAGGATATCAAGGCCGCATCCCAAAACGGCTACGGTTCTGCCCTTACCCGCGAGAGCACCTCTGTGGGCCGCAGAATCGATTCCTCTGGCGAGGCCGCTTACCACGGTGATACCTTCCATGGCCAGTTCCCGGCACAGCCTTTCCGTGGAAAATTTTCCGTAGGTGCTGGCCATCCTGGAGCCGACGACCGCTATATTTATAGCATCGTCTCTCAGCTCTCCCCGCATGTAGAGAAAGGGAGGGAAATCATAAATATTCAGGAGGTTTCCCGGATACAATGGATCGCGATAGGTGATGATTCGGGCTTCATATTTTTTCAGGAGGTCGAGATCATTTTCTATGCGCTGCCATTCAGTGAAGTCTTTGATGTGCGTCGCTGATTTACTGCTGATTCCCGAAACTTTTTTGAGAGCGTGAAGAGATGCGTTGAATACGTTTTGCGGACTGCCGAAGGTGTCAACTAAATTTTTGAAACCTATATTTCCCAGTCCATCAATTGATTTGAGGGCAACCCAATATTTTTTATCGTCGCCGATCATCATTTTCCCGGTGCCAGTATGACAATGGAAGATGGTTTTTGTGGTAAAAGTGTTGGTCAATATATCGGATGTGAGGGGGGTGTCAAGATTTTTCATTGTGAAAATCCGTTGCGTTCTCTGAAAGATTAAGTTAGAAAAGCGCAGATTTTTCCCCGGAGGGATCATGATTCGGCGATTTTACGCAGTGGGAATGTTTACCGTCCTCTTTTTCTTTCTTTTGATTCCATCAGCAGTATCAACCCAGGAAAATGACACGAAGAAAAAAGCGGGCAAAGAAGTATCTGCAGATTTAGAGAAGGCTGAGGATAGAACAGATGAGGTGCGTCCGGCATTGTCCGTCTCTCCTCGGGAATTGGATTTTGGAGTCATTAGTATAGGGGAGGGTTCCAGAGGCAGTGTCGTGTTAAAAAATGCGGGTCCGGGAACGTTGAAATGGTCGGTTATTGGGCCGGAAGGATGGACCCTGCTGGAGGATCAAAGGATTTCCGGGACATTGAGAGATAACACAGCAACTGTAAAGATTCATATCAGTTCTCTCAAGCCGGTGCTGAATGATGCAGACACAACTGCAGATGCGTACCTTGTTCAGATGGGAATCGAAACGGATTCTCGCATGAACATATACAGAAAATCCCTTCCTCCTGGAACTCATAAGAAGGTCGTGAAATTGATTTCGAATGGAGGGACGAAAGCGGTTACGCTGAGATTTGAATTAAGGACGGGGGAAAAAGAACCTCTCCTGGTAGTCACTCCGCCGAGAATTGATTTGGGTCAGGTGGATTCTGACGAACAGGTGGCGGGAAAACTTATGGTGACAAACAGGGGCAGGGAGATTCTCCGCTGGCGTGCGGCTTGCGGATTGAGTGCTGAACCCGATACACCGACAAATACAGGTCGATATGTCTCTTTTTTAAACGCGGGTATTAAAGGGAGTAGCTCCTACGTACCGCCGAACCATTTAAAGGAATCTTTGGATATATCGGGAAGGTGGCTGGAAAAAGATGGCTATCCGGCAAGTCAATCTCCTCATCATGTAATGAAATATCGTTTCTGGGGTACAGGGATTACGGTATTTTTTTCTGTTGAACCGGCCGGAGAGAGCATAAGTGCTTATGTCGACGAGAAGCGAACCAACGCATTGGAATGTAAAAGCGGTGCTCATGAAGCTTCGGAGTGTCTGATTGCAGAGGATCTTCCCTACGGGCAACATGTTCTTACGGTGTCAAGCAAAAAAGGACATGCCCTCATTGAAGGGGTCAAAATATATGGCATAGAGGTGAAGAGGGGGTCTCCCGGCTGGATAAATATTTTCCCGGATTCAGGGACGACGACGAGGGAAACTGACTATGTTAATATCATGGTCAAATCACAGCGGCTGAATCCTGGTTATTATGGCGAAAAGATCGTTTTCACTTCGAACGGAGGGGAGAAAGTCGTTGAAGTATCGCTTGAGGTAACAGGAGACAATAAACAGAGAATTATTGACGTATATCGCTATGTCGCGGGTTCCGATTATCTGTTTACTGCACATCCTGAGACAGATGCGGTTCTATTACAGGGGAGAGGGTACAAAAAACAGGGCATTGCCTTCCGGTTATTCAGTCCCGGAACCCCCGGGACAACATCCTTTCATGGCTGGTATCATCCTAAGAAGAAGGGCCATTTCTATTCGCACGACATGCGGGGGGAAGGAAAGACTTTAAAGGGTTACGTATACAAAGGAGTCATAGGAAACATCGCTACTTCGAGACTCACGAATACAAGGGAACTGTATCGATGGTTCAATCCCGCTACCGGTTCTTATTTTTACACTACCGATCCGAAAGGAGAGGACAGTCTGAAGAAGGGATACCGTTTTGACGGAATAGCCGGGTATGTAAGATAACCCCGCTGTCGCATCATTCATTCTTGCTGGGGAGTGAGTTTGTAGGCGACTATCACACTTTTTTCCGAGATTGATGCCCCCGTGGAAAGTATAAGGGCGAGAACGATTTCATTCTGGCCGTCATTATCCACGTCCTTGAATTGATAATCGGCAACATACCCGTTGATCTTTCGTGTCTTCCAGTTTTCCGTAAGTCCCAATCCATCCCATTCGAGATCGTATACCTCACTCGAGGTGAATAATTTTACGTTTTTAAATACTCTTCCGGTAGCCGATATATTTTTCACAATAATTATTTCTTTTTTACCGTCTTTGTTGATATCGTAGGTCAAAATCCGCAGATTAATGAATCTCATTTGTTCGTACGTTTCAGATCCTGAGCGCTTCTGTTCAATATAGGTGCTACTTCCACCATAGACATCATCACTTTTCCAGAGCAGTTCATTGCTCCCTCCAAATGTCTGAAGTCTCATGAGAGGCTTATCCGTTTGTTCGTATATGGTCAGATAATCATTACTATCAAGAGCAATAATCTTCTCGTTTCCGCCGGTATCTATATTTGCAACGGTTAGACCGTATACTGAAAGACCCAAGGGGATCTTCATTCTCATGCCCTGTCTGTAATTGCCGTTTTCCCATACTATTTCGTGGATCGGGGTATCGAATGGATTGTCCATACCCCGGTACTGTCCCAGCAATCGAGGACATGATTCCATTTCCACTACTCTTAAAAACCACGGAAGTTTCGAAGCTATTACGATGAAGTTGCCCTCCTTGAATTCTAAAACAAATGATTCCAAGGTGTCGCCCGAGAGGTTAGTCACAATAATTTCTTTGATACCGTTTTGATTAATATCTGCTACATCTACGGATAGATAATGGTCATATGATTTCCCCGGTATCTTCTGTATGAACTTAAACTTCTTCCCCTGTAGCTGGTATATCATCACATTATTATTATCGATGAGGACAATTTCATTGAGACCGTCACCATTTACATCACCGATGTCCATACCCTTGAACTCAGTCGGGATCTTCGGACTCATCCAGAATCCTTTTTTGTCAAGGGGTCCAGCTGCATTGATGAATTCAGGGTTGATGATTGAGGTAAAAGTTCCTTTCTTGCTTGACCTTATTCCCGATGCAATGTCCTTTTCGCGGCTGGGCGGGGATGGCTGCTGCTGGACCGGTAATTGTGGAGAGACCGCAGGAGAACTGAAGGTCGGTGGGACCGTGCCCAGAATGTGCTGGTCGATTCTCTGGGCAAAGTCGTTAATTTTGGGAATGACGTCATCCAGACTCTGACTCTGGGTGAAGATGCTTACGTCTGATTTGTTTGTGACGATGTCAACTAACTTTCCGTCGATGCTCAGGCTGTTTCCGATCTTGGTGATGCTTCCCCATACGACGAAATCCACATTCATTTTCTTGCCCAAGTCGTACACGTCTGCGAGCGTCAGGTCTTTTGCACCTTTTTCCTTCATTGCTTCGGCAACTGCATCTTTACCGATGACCTCAATCCCGTCACTCACGGAGATACGGGAGGAGAGCATATCCCGGACGCCCTGTTTTACATAATCAATGTTTTCGGCACTATGGATTGCGAAGGGGAGTACTGCCACCTTTTTCTTTTCCTTAGCCCATAATGACCCCGATATAAAGGTGATGAGACAGGTGATGACAACAAATCTGAGCACATATTTCATCATTTTATCTCCTGGTTGTGGGCTGCAACGGTGTAAATCGCCCTGATGCAGTCATTTACAAATCATCGTGAGGAATGGATATATTTCCCATTTCCTCCGCCTTCTAACATGTACCCGTGTTTTATTCAAGGGTCATTTCTCCCGTAACCATGTTCACGCTTTATCCCTTATCCTCGACCAGAGTAGTCCGAGATACTCATGACATGCTTTCTGGGTCTTGAGGAGCCCCATGTAAGAGGGATAGAATTCATCGGGCGTGACCGCTTGTTTTTGTTTGATTAAGTGGCCGGTTGGTGCGGGAATCGGTGAAAGTCCTAACTTGCCGAGGAGTGCCATGGATCTGGGCATATGGGATGCGGACGTAACCAGGACAAATTGGTTTTTGCCGACGATATTCCGGATGGTGAGAGCCTGCTCTTCCGTATCCCTGGAAACCGTATCTAACACAATATCTTCAGGGCGAACGTGAAGCATGACTGCCATTGATGAAAGGGTCTCTGCTTCCGCTCTCTTTTCATATACCGCGCCTCCCGAAAGAACAATTTTACTGCCGGGAATTATTCTTTGGATCCGGATCGCTTCCGCAAGCCTGACAAGTGATTCTTCGGATAGCTGACTGGTCACGGGAAGTTTCGGGTCTAGGGTGTGTCCTCCTCCCAGCAGGACAATCCACTTTACGGAATGCGTGAGATCCAAGCGGGATGTTCCGATGTTATCCTGTGTTGCGAAAGGAGGGAATCTCTGTTCAAGGGATTCTAATAAGAGGTCGGGGAGAAAATTGTAACTGAGGCAACAGAGCATGATCGTTCCCATTGTCACGATGATTTTACCGGCTTTCTGTTTTTTCGTGAACCAGATCAGGATAAGTCCCAGGGTAAGCATTCCAAGAATCAATGACAGGGGGTAAAACAGCGGGGCGACAATTTTTTTAAATAGAAACATGGCTGATTTCCTTAAAGATTTTGATATATGTTCAAGAGAGTCATACTATCGCACTATCCTCAGTAATTTCTTGTATCCGTCAGTGGCTATTGCGCACTCTCTGAAAATGATGCTTCCCGATCGGTGAAAGGAATTGTCAGATGATATACACCGAATTCCACAACCGCCTGAATCGGATAACGGGATTTTTCATATACCCTGATCATTGCCTTATTGTCGGCCAGCACGTCGGCGGTGAAACCTTTGATGCCACGTTCGCGGGCGTAAGTAATGAGCATGTCCAGGAGAGAGGTAGCGATGCCTCTGCCCTGGAACTTTTCATCGACGACAAAGGCTGTGTCGGCGTACGGTCTGTCCTGGAGGCGTACATATCGCCCTTCAGCAATGATGCGTTCAATGCCGTCTTCATCGATAACGCCCACAACTGACATGCAACGTCGGTAGTCGACATTCACGTACTCCTGCATCTTGGCGTGGGGCATGACCTTGATGGGGGTGAAATAGCGGTAGTATACCGCTTTGTCTGAAAAACGATAGAATAGCCTGCGCATTTCCTCCTCGTCCGAAGGCTTAAGTGCCCTGAAACGGATCAAGAGCCCATCCCGGAAGGTTTGAGTGGAAATGATATCAGGATACAAATGACCTGATTCGGTGAGGAAAATTTGGTCTGAGTAGAGAATGTTTGCTGCCTTGGCCTGCCGGATGAGCTCGGCACGGTCATCGGGGTGAGCGATGTCTATGAGCGCCTGCGCCCGCTCACGGACAGTTCTTCCGATCATGTAGGCTATGCCGTACTCGGTGATTATGAGATCCAGGGACTCACGGTTCGTGAACTGATTAGGGTACTCATCGACGGAGAGCAGAATGTTCGGCTGACCTTGAAGATTGCGGCTCGGCAGAGCAAAGATTGTTCTTCCACCCCGGGAGTGTTCTGCACCGGCGAAGAATTCCTGTGCCTGCCCCGGACCGGGGGTTACGTTTCCCCTGCCGATCGGGAGCGCGATTCCTCCCGTGATATCCACTTTCCTTGCGGGTAAAATGGCTATCATCTTGTCGTTCATGCTGATCCTCATGTGATCTGAAACAACGTCTATCCCCTGAAATTCAATAAGAGGATTTCTGTGGAGCCATTTCATCAGTTCCGGTGTTCCCTGAGCATACGCGGTAAGGGATTTGTCGTGAAAATGCCCCTTTTTCTTGTTGGTAACGGCACCGCACTTGACAAGATCCATGAGGGGATCGGTGAAAAAAAAGGTATGGATGCCTAAATTTCGCTTACGGGCGAGGTGTTTCCCCAATGCTTCGAACAGCGCGCCGGAATAAAAAGAGAGACAACTTCCGTCTTCAATGAGAGAAGCGACGTTGGCGGCTACCCTGTCGATCACATCGTCAAACGGCCATCTGGGGAAATAAATGGGGGGGTCTGTTGCGTGAATCAAGAAATCAAATTCATCCATATGTACAAATGTATTGCCCATGGTACGCGGCACTTTGTCGTTGATCTCACCGACGACAATTGCCGCCTGTGTCATGGCATGTTTGGCTACATCGACTGAAACTCCCAGGCTTGAATAACCTCTGCTGTCAGGGGGGGTAATTTGTACGAAAGCGATATCGACGCGAATTGCCCCCGAATCTATGAGTTTCGGGATCCGGGAAAAGCGGCACGGGATCATGTCCACGGAACCCGCCATGATGGCCTTGCTCGCAGCCCATCCGGCAAAAAAAGTCTTGAGCCTGTACTTTTGAGCTGTTGCGGTACTGCTGAAGGCAATTGCGTCGCCGAGGCTGACAATCTGGATGAGCTCGAGGTCCGTGAGGTTTGTGAGGTTCGATGACATGAGATTTTTTACAAGCGTTCTTGGTTCGGCCACTCCTGTTCCCAGGAAGATGCTCATGCCCGGTTCTATTTTTCTGAGAACCTCGTCAGGTGGAACGACTTTTTCATTCCATTTGAAAGTGTCTTCGCCCTCCATAAAGTTACCACTCTCCTTTTTCCATATTGTGCGACGTTGAGATCATTGACGAGTAGATTGGTTAACTCATTACCACAAATTGCGATGCCATTGAAGTTGAGAAATGTATCTTATGGGTGACGGGAACTCATTTCATTATGGCCATCTTTTTTTAATTTCTTTTTCAGTTGATTTATTCTATATTTGCAAGCCGTAATGGGAAGCAGGTCAAAAACTATATTATTGAGGTCAGGAGGAAAAGATTGATTTCGAGATACTCGAGAGAGAAAATGAGTGCTGTATGGAGCCCTGAGAACAGGTACAGGAAATGGCTGGATATCGAAATCCTGGCCTGCGAGGCCATGGCTGAGAAGGGTGATATTGATCAGGCCGTTTTGCAAAATATCAAACAGAAGGCGGCATTCGATATTGCACGGATAGAGGAGATAGAAAAAACGACGAAACACGATGTCGTCGCGTTTCTCACTTCAGTTGCGGAAAAAGTAGGAGAGGATAGCAGGTTCATTCATATGGGACTCACCTCGTCCGATGTTCTGGATACATCGCTTGCCGTTCTTCTCAGAGAGGCGTCGGATATCCTTATTGGTGATATGGACAGGCTCCTCGCGGTGCTCAAAAAAAAGGCATTTGAGCATCGAGATACCATTATGATGGGGAGATCTCATGGGGTTCACGCCGAGCCCATTACATTTGGTTTAAAGATTGCCCTCTGGTTTCAGGAGATGGAGAGGAATCTGGCGCGGCTTCATCATGCGAGAGAGACCATCAGTTACGGAAAGATTTCCGGTGTGGTAGGGACCTATTCTTTCATTGATCCATCTGTAGAAGAATACGTATGTCGTGAGCTCGATCTCAAGCCCGCGCCGGTTTCATCCCAGATCATTCAGAGAGACAGGCACGCCGAATACTTTACCACACTGGCCATTATTGCATCTTCCATAGACAAGTTTGCGCAGGAGATAAGACTTCTTCAGAGGACAGAGGTACAGGAAGTGGAGGAGTACTTCACTCCCGGGCAAAAGGGATCTTCCGCAATGCCCCATAAGAGAAATCCCGTTCTGTCGGAAAACCTTTCCGGACTTGCCCGCCTGATGAGATCCTATGCGGTAGCCGCCCTCGAAGATATAGCACTCTGGCATGAGCGGGATATCAGTCACTCATCGGTGGAAAGAGTTATTGCTCCCGACGCAACAATTCTTCTTGATTTTATGTTGTTCAGGTTCACAGACCTTGTGGACAGACTGCTGGTGTATCCGGAGAGGATGCGTGCCAATATCGAAATGACCCGGGGTGTCGTTTTCTCTCAGATGGTTCTTCTGAAACTTATCGAGAAAGGTGTGACCCGCGAAGATGCCTACCGCATAGTGCAAGAAAATGCGATGGAATCATGGCATGATGGGATCGATTTCAGACAGACACTTCTTGAGGATGAGAAAGTGATGTCCTGCTTAGGCGAAGAGGATATTGAAGCGGTATTCAAATTGGAAAATTTTCTGAAACATATACATTTGATATTTGACCGTGTATTTGGGGAGGAGAGATGAACAAACACTTTGGAGTTTTTTTGTGTATGATTGTCATAATGATCGGTGGGTGTGGCCATATTGAGGGCTACATTGATATTGTAAAATACAAAGGTGTGTCAAAAGAGTATCTTGGAAACCTGGAGGCATGGTCAAGATCACAGACAGTGTATTCAGAATTTGAAACTATGGTTTATATCAAGGCGACGTACAGGGGGGACGAATTCAACAAGGCATATCTCATGGAATATGCGAGAATATACCATCTTCAGGACAGCGAAAGGAAGAAGAGAGAAGAGGTTCAAACCAGCTTCTCCTCTGATTTTGCAGAGTTTTTCTTCTATGCGTACACACCCGAGAAAGACGCAAATGATTTTGAGAAAGAGCGTTCCATATGGACAGTATTCCTTATTGATGAAAGGGGGAACAGAGTAAATCCCGTCGAACTGAGAAAAATAGAGAAAGTCTCTCCCCTCGTTACAGAATTTTATCCGTATGTGAATCAGTATTACGGAATGTGCTATACGCTAAAATTTCCTCTGGTCAAACTCGAAGAGCCGCGTACCGGTAGTGCCGGGGAGAAGCGATACAGGCTTATTTTTACCAGTGTAATCGGCAAAGTAGAACTTGAATGGAAAATATAGTTCTCGAAAAAGAAGTGAGAGATGTCCTGTAATATGACGGGCCGGTGATCAGGAAGCGTTTTTGAGGACGAGGCCTTTTCTCACAATTGTATCTTTCAACCAGTGATGATCGTCCTTTTCTGGATAATCTATGTTGTAGTGAAGACCTCTGCTCTCTTTTCTCATTTGAGCACACTCTATAATTAATCTCGCCACCGTTGCGATATTGCGGAGTTCCACCAGGTCTCTCGTGATAATGAAATTTCTGTAGTATTCGTCAATTTCGCGGCCGATGAGTTCTATTCTCCGCGCAGCACGATCAAGCCTTTTATTGGATCTCATGATTCCCACATAATTCCACATGAATCTCCTGATTTCATCCCAGTTGTGTGCAACGACGACCGATTCGTCGCTTTCCGTTGCACCCCTCGGATCCCAGGCAGGGATGGCAATAGGATCGTCTTTTTTCTCATGGAACGTCTCGGCTATTTTGAGAAATGAGCGATGGGCAAATACCACCGCCTCCAGGAGGGAGTTGCTGGCGAGCCGGTTGGCGCCGTGGAGCCCCGTGCACGAAACTTCACCGCAGGCGTAGAGACGTTCAATGGTTGTTTTTCCATATGCATCCACTACCACGCCTCCGCACATGTAATGGGCGGCAGGAACAACCGGTATCGGGTCCTTTGTCATGTCGATACCGAATTCCATACACTTGCTGTATATATTCGGGAATCTGCTGGTGAGGAAGTCACTGTCTTTGTGGGTTATGTCCAGGAGAACGTAGTCATCACCGGATTTTTTGAGCTCCGTGTCAATTGCTTTCGCAACGATATCTCGTGGAGCGAGACTTTTCATGGGATGGTACTTTTCCATAAACGAGGCACCGCTTATCGATTTCAGGATACCACCTTCTCCTCGGACCGCCTCGCTTATAAGAAATGATTTTGCTTCGGGATGATAGAGGCAGGTCGGATGAAACTGTATAAATTCCATATTCCCGATGGAGGCTCCTGCCCTGTAGGCCATAGCGATACCATCACCGGTCGCGATGTCGGGGTTTGTGGTTATCAGGTAAACTTTTCCGGCGCCACCGGTTGCGAGGATGGTGAATTTTGCTTTCATTGTATGAATTTCGCCGCGGTTGGTATCCAAGATATACGCTCCGACACATCTGTCGCGGTGGTCTTCCCGCCGACCGCGGAGAGTCGATTCCAAAATGAGATCAATGCCAATGTGGTTTTCGTATATCCTGATGTTTTTTTTGGAACTTGCTTTTTCATGGAGTGCCCGTTCAATCTCCTGTCCCGTCAAATCTTTTGCATGGAGCACCCGTCTCATGGAATGGCCGCCTTCCCGTCCTAAGTCGTAATAACTGGAGTTTTTGTTTTCCGATTTCGTGAACTCGACACCCCAGTCGATGAGTTCTTTGATTCTCTCGGGACCGTCGGTGATCACTAAACGCACCACTTCTTCGTTACAGAGACCCGCTCCACATGTGAGGGTATCTTTGATATGGTATTCAAAGCGGTCCTCTTTGTGGTGTACCGCCGCAATGCCGCCCTGGGCCAGATTTGTGCTTGAATCGGATTTTTCTTTTTTCGTGACGATGGCGACGGTTCCTAAATCCGCTGCCTTGATTGCGAAGCTCAATCCGGCGATTCCGCTTCCCAAGACCAAAAAGTCCGTTGTTACTTCCATGCGCGGGTGTTCCTTCTTCAGTACGTTGAGTATGTAAAAGCTATTTACAAAGTTCGCCCGTTTCTATATATAAAATCCGGATTTTTGTAAAAGGAAATTGTCCGGGGAATGGGAGAATGCTTGTTCTGGGTATAGAAACATCCTGTGATGAGACAGCGGCGGCGGTACTCCGTGACGGGCGGCTTATTCCCGCCTCCAATGTCGTTGCTTCCCAGGCAGACCTGCATAGCGAATATGGAGGGGTTGTGCCGGAGATTGCATCGCGTAAGCACATGGAGACGATTATACCGGTGATATGCCGGGCACTCCGTGGTGCGGGGGTTTCCCTACGTGATATAGAAGGTATTGCCGTCACCAGGGGGCCCGGTCTCGTCGGATCCCTTCTTGTCGGTTTATCTGTCGCGAAAGCCATTGCCTTCGCGTTGGATATTCCGTTCGTGGGGGTAAATCATCTTGAGGGTCATGTGGCCTCGGTGTTCCTGGGTGATTCTTCCCCGGATTTCCCCTTTGTAGCTCTCGTTGTTTCCGGGGGGCATACTAATATCTATCTGGCAAATGGTTTCCAGGATTTCAGGGTTCTCGGTCAGACGAAGGATGATGCAGCCGGTGAGGCTTTTGACAAAGCGGCGAAACTTCTCAATATCGGCTATCCCGGTGGGGTCGTAATTGACCGACTGGCAAGGGGAGGGAAGAAAGACTGGATTCAATTCCCAAGGGCCATGAAAGAGAGTATGGATTTCAGTTTCAGCGGTTTGAAAACATCCCTGTTGAAGTGTATCAAAAAGAGGGGATATCCCTTTCATGAGCGGGATTTGCCGGATGTGGCAGCAAGTTATCAGGAGGCTATTGTTGATGTCCTGGTTGAAAAAACATTGAGAGCGGCGCAAATGTTTTCCATTAAGAAGGTTGTGGTATGCGGGGGTGTTGCCGCGAACGGGAGATTGAGAGAAAGATTTCGCGAGGAAGCCGACTCCAGGGGGATTGACGTATATATACCACCTGCTCTTTTCTGTACCGACAACGCGGCAATGGTTGCAGTTGTCGGGGAAGACATATTGAAGAGAGGCTTCCGGGACACCTTTGATATCAACGCTGTGTCAAGGTGGCCGTTGGATACTCTCCGGGGATATTCATGATCGTGAAAAAGAGACTCCAGAATTTTTACAAAGATTTTCTCAGCCTGAAGGGTGAACCGCGCACTATCGCCATGGGGATGGCAATCGGAGTTTTTGTCGGGGTAACTCCTACAATACCGTTTCATACGGTTCTTGTCATAATGTTTGCCTATCTCTTTCGACAGAACATGACCGCCGCGTTCTTAGGCTCATTGATGATTTCCAATCCGGTGACCATACCATTTTTTTATGTCAGTCAATATGCACTGGGGAGATATATCTTAGGGGAAAATCTACACTATTTTACACCGGCAGAATTTTCCGCGACACACATTCTCAACATGGGGTGGCAAATTATATGTCCTCTTCTCCTGGGAGGGGTGATGATGGCCACTTTCCTTGCAGTTTCGGCGTACTATATAACCCACAACGCCGTTGTCGGCATCAGGAAAAAAGCACACAATGACTTCCGTAAGAAAAGTCCTTAAAGATTACGGCATTCGTCCTCTCAAGCGTTTGGGACAGTCGTTTCTTCAGGACATAAATGTAATCAACAAGATTGTCGGGCTCGCCGACATCCGGAGCGATGAGACGGTCATCGAGATAGGGGCCGGGATCGGAGTTGTGACGGAACTGATCGCGTTGAAGGCTGGTCGGGTCATTGCTCTTGAAGTTGATCCCCGCATGGTTGCAGTCCTGCGGGAAAGGCTTGCTCACATTGATCATGTGACTGTGATTCATGCGGATGTGCTTCAGTATGATTTTTCTTCTTGTGATTCATCTTCATCGCGGAAAATGAAGATAATCGGCAATATTCCTTACCATATCTCGTCGCAGATATTGTTCCACCTGCTCTCGTACCGGCAGCACATATCGACAATGATTCTCATGTTTCAAAAGGAGCTTGCGGACAGGCTTGTTGCATCGCCGGGTACAAAGGAGTACGGTATACCCTCGGTTATGGTGTCCATGTATACTCATTGCTCGCGTGAGTTGACGGTGCCCGGCAGCTGCTTCTATCCTGAACCGGAAGTAAAATCCTCTGTCTTGAAGATGGATATTCGGGAGAGACCGAGGGTGGAGCTGAATGATCACCTCTTTTTTTCCCGGGTTGTGAGAACGGCATTTTCTCAAAGGAGAAAGACGCTTATGAATAATCTCCGAAGCTCATTTCTTCCACGTTTCCCGGAGTATAAGATCGCTATGGCTCTTCGGGAGGCGGGTATCGATGGCAGAAGGAGGGGTGAATCGCTCACACCGGAGGAGCTTGGCGTGTTGAGCAACACGCTACATTTATTAGAAAATTTATTAGAAAAATCTTGACAAAACGCGACGTATCTGTTAACGGGAAATCCGACCGCTTGGATTCGGCTACGGACTGAGACGGAAGGTAAGGGAATCGCTACGAGTATGATTACAATGCCTCTCGTCTTTGACGTAGAGGCATTTTTTATGTGTATGTTGAGATGAAGATTGTACGATCTGTTCGTGAAATGCAGCGGATGTCCGAATCATTGAGGAACACGGGAAAGATAATCTCCTTTGTGCCGACAATGGGATATTTTCATGAGGGTCATTTAAGCCTCATGCGGGAGGGAAGAAAACGGGGGGACTGTCTTATGGTGAGTATCTATGTAAACCCCACGCAGTTCGGCCCCGGAGAAGATTTTGAGAGGTATCCGAGAGATTTTGAAAGGGATAGAAACCTTGCTGACGGTGTTGGTGTGGATGTGATTTTTTCTCCCGATGACAGGGAAATGTATCCGGAGTACTACCAGACTAACGTGAATGTTGAGAGGGTGACACAAAATCTCTGCGGGCTTTCGAGACCGGGTCACTTCAGGGGGGTGACTACGGTTTGCGCAAAACTTTTCAATTCAGTGAAACCTCACGTCACCATTTTCGGAAAGAAGGATTTCCAGCAATTTGTGACGATAAAGAGGATGGTCCAGGATCTGAACATGGATCTTGAGGTAGTTGGAATGCCGACGGTGCGGGAGGCTGACGGTATTGCCATGAGTTCGAGGAATGTCTATCTCAAAGCCCATGAGAGAGAATCTGCGTTGAGTCTGAGCAGGTCCCTGAAAATGGCGAAGGGTATGTATGAGAAAGGTGAACGGAATGCCAGGAATATTCTGGAAGCGGTCAAAAAATTCATTGAAGAACATCCGTACACCCGGATCGATTACGTGAAAATATGTGATACGACAACCCTCGAGGATGTCGATCATCTGCAAGGAGAGACCGTGCTTGCCCTGGCTGTCAGGATTGATAAAACCCGGTTGATAGACAATTATGTGTTCGGGGATGTCCTGGATATCTGACTGCAGGTGTGTGATACATGAGTGAGAGAGGGTTGGCTCCTTCTCGGTGAGGTGAATTGAATATGCAAAGGTTTTTACTCAAATCGAAAATTCACAGAGCTACCGTAACAGATGCAAACCTCCATTACGAGGGAAGCATCACCATCGATGAAAGTCTCATGAGGGCGGCAGACATTCTTCCCTACGAAAAAGTAGATATATATAATGTATCGAACGGGGAAAGATTCTCAACGTATGTGATGAAAGGCGAGCAGGATTCAGGAGTAATTTGCGTAAATGGTGCTGCCGCATGGAAAGCTTCTCAGGGTGATTTAATCATTATCGCCAGTTATGCCCTCTTCGATGATGTTGTGGCAATGAGCTGGTCTCCCAAGTGCGTTTTTCTCGATGAGAAGAACAAAATCAAGCAGATGAAGTAGAGTATCAGGAAGGCATTCCTACGCATTATCAATTCATTGATGACATGTGTATAAGGGCGGGGTATTGCATACACCTTGCCCATTTTTTTAAATAGCAGTTGTAATCACACAGCGTTTTTGTTAATTGTCCTTCAATTTTAATGGCATGAGGCGCATACTGTATTGAGAACCAACCTGAAACAGATATTTTTAACCGGTCTTGCTGTTATTATTCCCATAGGATTAACACTCTACATTATCGTTTTCCTCATCGATACAGCGGATAGCCTCTTAAGAGTAATCCCCGCAAAATACCATCCTGATTCGGTATTTGGTTTCCGTATTCCCGGCCTTGGCATAATTTTCACAGTGATTCTGATTTTTATCAGCGGTCTTGTCACGAAAAGCTTCTTTGGTCGTAGAATCATTCAACGGGGAGAAGAGCTTGTGGAAAAGGTGCCATTTGTGGGAAGTATTTATCAGGGTATTAAGAAGGTATCTGACGGAATGTTAGCAGATAGAAAAACAAGTTTTAAAAAGGTTGTCCTGGTAGAATTCCCGAGGAAGGGTGTGTATACAATAGGATTTATCACGGGAATGCCTGCGGGAGAAATTGAGAAGAGGTCGGGCCAGAAATGTTTCGGTGTTTTCTTGCCGACCACGCCTAATCCAACATCCGGTTATCTTATCATGGTACCGGAAAATGAATTGATTATAATTGATATGTCAGTAGAAGAAGCGTTAACCTACATTATCTCTCTCGGCATGGTGTCATCGAAAGAGGGTCTGAGGAAATATGAGAAGTTGCCCCACGAAATGAACAGGGAAGAACGGCAGGAAGAACGGTCGGAGGATGGATAGCATTATGTGTGGGAAAGACCGGCAGGATCGACGTGTTGAAAATAGCCGGAGCATCATAAAGGACTAATTGAATGGAGAGGAAAGGTGAAGGAGCTGATGAAATATCTCCCGCTTGAGAGAACCCTGAAATATAAGATCGCGGATATCAGACTTGCCGGGTGGGGCCGTAAAGAGATGGAGCTTTCCGAAAATGAGATGCCCGGCCTTATGGCTGTCAGGAAAAAGTATGGTCTCAAAAAGCCTTTACATGGTTTAAGGGTTACAGGGAGCCTGCACATGACCATTCAAACGGCAATGCTCATTGAAACCCTCAGGGAGTTAGGGGCGGATATCAGGTGGGCATCGTGCAACATTTTTTCGACCCAGGATCATGCTGCTGCCGCAATCGCGAAGGCGGGGACTGCCGCTGTATTCGCATGGAAAGGGGAATCACTCGAGGAATACTGGTGGTGCACGGAACAGGCCCTCACATGGCCCGATGGTACAGGTCCTGACCTGATCGTGGATGATGGCGGCGACGCGACACTGTTCGTTCACCTGGGAGTAAGAGTGGAGGAAGATCCATCTCTGCTTGATCAAAAACAGGAGAGCAGAGAATTTGAGATTGTCATGGATCGAATAAGACATGGTCTGAAGGTGGATCCGGGGCACTGGCACAAGGTTGCTTCCAGGATCCGCGGCGTTTCGGAAGAGACAACAACAGGTGTGAACAGACTTCACCAGATGGCAAAGTCAGGTGAACTTCTCTTCCCGGCCTTCAACATCAACGATTCGGTCACAAAGTCTAAATTTGACAACCTTTACGGCTGTCGCGAGTCTCTCGCAGACGGCATCAAACGGGCGACGGATATTATGGTTGCGGGCAAGATGGTTGTCATTTGCGGTTATGGCGATGTGGGGAAGGGATCGGCTCAATCAATGAGAGGTTTTGGAGCCCGTGTCGTTATCACCGAGATCGATCCGATTTGTGCTCTTCAGGCTGCCATGGAAGGATATGAGGTAAAAACACTGGAAGATGTCGTCGCGATCGGAGATATTTTCGTTACTGCCACCGGATGCTGCGATGTCATTACCGGTGAGCATATGGAAAAGATGAAAGATGAAGCGATCGTATGCAATATCGGTCACTTTGATAGCGAGATCGACATGCAGTACCTTGAGAAACATTGTAAAAGAGAGAATATTAAACCCCAGGTAGATAGGTGGATTCTCAAATCAGGACGGTCCGTCATCATTTTGGCTGAAGGAAGATTGGTGAACCTGGGGTGTGCCACGGGACATCCCAGTTTCGTGATGAGTACAAGTTTTACGAACCAGTGTCTTGCGCAGATTGAACTCGCCACGGGGAAATATAAAACGGGTGTCTACACTCTGCCGAAAAAACTTGATGAAGAGGTGGCAAGACTCCATCTGAAGCGTCTCGGTGCGAAACTGACAAGATTGAAGAAAAAGCAGGCAAAATATTTGTGTGTGAAAGTAGACGGTCCTTATAAACCCGGTTATTATCGCTATTGATCCCCTCTCCCTCATTTTCAGGTTTTTACCCGCAGGAACATTGCGACGGACGCAGCGGTGAAGATCAGGTTGGTAATCCATGCCGACAGGACAGGTGGTATTGTTCCTGAACGACCAAGAGATAACGCGAAGGCATGGACGATCCAGTAAGAAAATCCGATGATGATGCCCACACCGATGCTCTGCATGACGCCTCCACTCCTTTCGGACTTTATAAGGGAGAAAGAAATACCGATGATGACGAGAATGATGCTCACCAGGGTGAAGGCGATCTTTCCGTGCAGGTCAACGATATAGCGTGTGGTATCATAGCCCTCTGATTTAATTTTCTCAACATAGCGGATAAGTTCGACGAATCCCATTTTTTCGGCTGACTTTTGCACCTCACTGAAATCTGATGGTTTTTCCGGCAAATTGATCACTTTTTCGGGAATCCGCTCAAGTGAAGGAAAATCATTTTCAATAAACCTGGTAACAAGCAGGTTCTGGAAAATCCACTGTTCGTTTTTCCACTGGGCCATTTCGGCATCTATCCTCATCGTTAATGTAAAATTCCTGTCTAAATAGTTTATTGTAATTCCGTGAAGTGTGTTTGTTTTGGGATCGAACATCTTGAAGTTGTAAATTCCGTCATCTCCTCTGTACCAGAGCTGGTTTTGCTTGAAAGTGCCTTGAGACTCCCGCTTTTGAATTTCTATAAACTTAATGTGGTCCGCCCTCTGATTACTGTACGGTGTGATAAATTCAGTGATGAGGAAGGCAAGTACGCAAATCAACACGGAGGCTATGATTACCGGCAGGGAAGTTCTGTAAAGGCTTATTCCGTTCGCCTTCATCGCAACGATTTCACTGTTTTTCGAGAGAGAGCCGAAAGTCATGAGAGCTGCCAGGAGCGCCGCGGCGGGAATCGTCTGTGAGATGATCATCGGGATTCTATACAGGAAAAACGAAGCCATCTGGGGCAGGGTGGCATTGTTGCTCAAAAACATCCGTATCCGTTCGAAAAAATCGACGATAAGGAAGAGGGAAATGAACGATGCGAGGATGAGCATAAATAATTTGATGAATTCTTTCGATACGTAGCGGTCAAGAATTGTCATTATCTTTTCTGTTCCCCTCCGGGGATAAGTTTTCTCAGGAAAGCTGTAAATGAAGAAATGTCGATCGCTTTATCCTGTGCGGTCCTGATGAGGAGGTAAATGCCCACCGTGAGGAAAATCACATTCGGCGCCCATGACCCGATGAAGGGAGAGAGCCTTCCCGTTTCCACAAGGGCCTCACCGCCAATCCTGAGGAGATAGTAGATCAGCACGGTAAAGAGACCCACGGTGAATCCCCGGGCCTTCACCGCTCTGTGCGACCGAATACCCAACGGCACTCCCAGGATGCCAAACACCAAACAGGCAAAGGGAACGGCAATTTTTCTGTTCAGTTCCAGGATTAATTCTCTGGAATCGGTTGCTTTGAGGGATATTGCTCTCAATTTTTCCGCGATCTCCGAGAAGGTCATCTCGGCGCTCGTCTTTGTTCTTGCCTTCTTTTCTTCAGCGAGGGAAGATTCGATATCAAGATTAACGTCATAGACGCTGAAATCCATCTTGCGATAATTCTTGAGATTTGTATCTACCGTATGGGTACTTCCTTTTTCAAGTCTCAGTGTCACACTGAGTTGCCCGGGATCCGAAACCAAATAGGCTCTCTGGGCAATGATGGTGTTAGGTTCCCTGCCGAACCTTGCGTCTGAGACGATTACTCCTTCCATAAAATTGCCATGTACGGGAATATTTTCCGCATAAAGAAGAATACCTTTAAAGTCATCGTTGAACACCTTCTCCTTGATCCCGACACTCGCTTTTTTCTTGGCAACGGCAAAGAGGAGGTTCTTCGTGGCAAATTTACTGTGGGGAACCAGATAGAGGCTCACAGCTGCGGTTATCACAAATGCGATTAACGACGCGATCGCGACGGGATAAAGGATTTTGTATGGACTTATGCCTGATGCCTTGAATATGGTAATCTCGTTATCGCCGGATAACCTTCCCAACCCGATCAGAATTGAGACAAGAAGCGATATGGGGATCGTAAAGACTAAAAATGACGGCATTAAGTAGAGAAACAGCCTTGATATGTCAAAAAAACTTACCCCTTTGTTGATCATAAGATCCATCAACTGAAGGATCTTTCCCATGAGGAGCACAAAGGTCAGGACGAAGACAATCATAAAAAAAGGGAATGTAATTTCCCGCAGGATGTATCGATCTATGATTTTAAGCATCCTTGTTTCCCTGTCTTGTATTCATATATCCGGCCGCAGATAGGTAAACTAACATAAATACAAAGAGTCTTGTCAAGAAAAAGAATGAAGTGAAGACAATCGTTTCCCTTGATTCAAGCAAAGTACCCTGATAATCCTTGTTGACCATGAAGAAGCGTGTACAGAATATTTTCTCCGAAGTGCCCCGCACCTATTATTCTTGTTTTTTCGACTTACACCTTCTGTGCTGTATTACAATTAGTAATGTTCGAAATATCTTTTCCCCGGTTACCTTAAAAAAGTCTTGACAGTCAATTAAATTGAGGGTAATTGTATGTCTAATATGGAATGATTCCGAATAAGATATGATGGCGAAAGAATCAATTATCCAAAAGCTGAAAAAACGGGGATTAAGAATCACCCCTCAAAGACTCTCTATCATTAACGTGTTGGTCAAGAAGGGGCATCTTCATCCAGGTGCACGCTTCATATACAGAGAAGCGAAAAAGGAGGGCACCCGTCTGAGCCTGTCATCCGTCTACGAAAACATAAAGGAGCTATGCCGGTGTGGAATTATCAAATCGCTTGAGTTTGATGGCAGAGAGAACCGCTGTGAGGGAAATCTTGAAGAGCACGTCAATCTTATCTGCGAACATTGCGGGAAGATTATTGATTACGAAGTCCCTGTTTCTTTAGATCAAAGAGAGGTGGCAAAAAGAACGGGCTTTATGATCACAAATAACAGGCTGGAGTATTACGGATACTGCGCAGAATGTACTAAAGGCAAAGGGTGGTTACTTTCTGGTCGTAAACTGCACAGCACGCCTCTGTAAATGGGTTTCTGTGTTTTAATTTTTTGTTAATTAATCTGGAGTGGTTCCGGATAAAAGGAGAAAACGCTCAACTGAAGTGTAAAAACGAACATAATGTAAGTAAATCAAGATGAATGGAGAAAATATTATGAGTGAAGAAAAAAAGTCCCCGGAAACGGGCGGAGCACACAAACAAGCAACCGGCAGAGGCACATCGGACCGGGACTGGTGGCCCAATCAGCTGAACCTCAAGATCCTGCACCAGCATTCCTCCAAGTCCAATCCAATGGGCGAAGATTTTAACTACGCAGAAGAGTTCAAGAAACTCGACCTTGCTGCCGTGAAAAAGGACCTCTATGCGCTGATGACAGACTCGCAGGAATGGTGGCCGGCGGACTGGGGTCACTACGGGGGGCTCTTTATACGGATGGCGTGGCACAGCGCCGGCACATACCGCATGGGTGACGGCCGCGGCGGTGGCGGGAGGGGCCAGCAGCGCTTCGCGCCGCTCAACAGCTGGCCCGACAACGTGAATCTCGACAAGGCGCGCCGGCTGCTCTGGTCGATCAAGCAGAAGTACGGCCGGAAAATCTCATGGGCCGACCTGATGATCCTCGCCGGCAACTGTGCTCTGGAGTCGATGGGCTTCAAGACCTTCGGTTTCGCCGGCGGGCGCGAGGACGTCTGGGAGCCGGACGAGGACGTCTATTGGGGCAGTGAGGACACCTGGCTCGGTGACAAGCGCTACTCCGGTGACCGGGAGCTCGAGAACCCGCTCGCTGCCGTGCAGATGGGTCTGATTTACGTCAACCCGGAAGGGCCGAGCGGTAATCCGGATCCGGTAGCATCGGGCCGTGACGTTCGCGAAACATTCGCCCGTATGGCCATGAACGACGAAGAAACGGTCGCACTGGTCGCCGGCGGCCACACCTTCGGCAAATGCCATGGCACCGGCCCCGCGACCCATGTCGGGCCTGAGCCTGAAGGCGCTCCCATCGAAGAGCAGGGTCTCGGCTGGAAGAGCAGCTTCGGCAGCGGCAAGGGCGGTGATACGATCAGCAGCGGCCTGGAAGGCGCCTGGAAGCCGAATCCGACCAAATGGGACATGGGCTATCTGAAGGTGTTGTTTAAATACGAGTGGGAGCTGGTCAAGAGCCCGGCCGGCGCACATCAGTGGCTGGCCGAGGACGTGGCCGAAGAGGACATGGTGGTTGACGCGCACGACCCGTCAAAGAAGCGCCGGCCGATGATGACCACGGCGGACATGTCGCTTCGCTTCGACCCGATCTACGGACCGATCGCGCGGCGCTACCTGCAGAACCCCAAGGCCTTTGCCGACGCCTTCGCCCGGGCGTGGTTCAAGCTGACCCATCGAGACATGGGTCCGCGCTCACGCTATCGTGGCCCGGAGGTTCCGGCCGAAGAGCTCATATGGCAGGACCCCATCCCCGCGGTCAATCATAAGTTGATTGGTAAGCGGGACATAGCCTCCCTCAAGGGCAAGATCCTGGCTTCTGGCCTGTCTGTGTCGGAGCTGGTTTCGACCGCCTGGGCCTCGGCGTCCACCTTCCGCGGTTCCGACAAGCGCGGTGGCGCCAATGGTGCCCGCATTCGCCTGGCACCGCAGAAGGATTGGGAAGTCAACCAGCCGGCCCGGCTGGCGAAGGTGCTCAAGACTCTGGAGGGCATCCGGAAGGCGTTCAACAGCGCGCAGAAAGGCGGGAAGAAGGTATCACTGGCTGACCTGATCGTTCTTGCCGGTTGCGCGGGCGTCGAGCAGGCTGCAGAAAATGCCGGTTACAAAGTGACGGTTCCCTTCACACCGGGACGCATGGACGCCTCGCAGAAGCAGACCGACGTGGCGTCCTTCGCCGTCCTTGAGCCGAAGGCCGACGGCTTCCGCAACTACCAGAAGACTCGCTATGCCGTTTCGGCCGAGGAGTTGCTGGTCGACAAGGCGCAATTGCTGACCCTGACCGCACCCGAAATGACGGTTCTCGTCGGCGGCATGCGTGTCCTGAATGCCAACTTTGGAGGGTCCCAGCACGGCGTCTTCACCAAGCGGCCGGAGGCACTCACCAATGACTTCTTCGTGAATCTGCTCGATATGAGCACGACGTGGAAGGCAACCGCAGGAGACGAAGACGTGTTCGAGGGGCGTGATCGCGTGAGCGGCGAACTCAAGTGGACCGGCACCCGTGTCGACCTCATCTTCGGATCGAACTCCCAACTCCGGGCCTTGGCGGAAGTGTACGGATGTAAGGACTCCCAGGAGAAATTCGTGAACGACTTTGTCGCGGTGTGGAACAAAGTCATGAACCTTGACCGTTTCGACCTCGCTTGATCGTAGCATAAACGTCTTCGAGGACTTCCGACAGGATGGGATCTATACGTTGTATGGGACAGATGGGAAAATACCGACTGTTCAAGGACCGTCATCTTTTTTACCCATTGGTCCGGTTTAGCAGGATTGGCAGGTGTGGGAAGAAAGTTTAAAAATAGAAAAGAAACTGATTTTTACCGTAGCAAGGCAGAGTCAATTGGCTCTGCCTTTTTTTACCAGTTACGAATGATAATCTTCATTTCACGCCCAACCCAAAAATCATTGATAAAAATGAATAATCGCGATTTACTCGTCTATCCCCTTCCATGCCGGGTAATGAAGACTTCCTCTTTGGATTCGGGGAATTTGTGAAGAATAAGAATTTCTTTAAAATAACCCATATTTGTTGACCTCATTTGATAAATCTGTTAATTGCAAAGCCACAAAAACAGGATTTCCGGCGGCACATACATATGCCGCAATATGGATATGTGGGGTTTTCTAACCCTTTCTGAAGATAATTACTCCTGTGAGTGAGGTGACGAGTCGTGATTGATCTGCATATACATTCGACATTCAGTGACGGGGAACTGATCCCCTCAGAACTTGTGAGAAGGTGCATGGCTGTGGGTTGCCGTGCCCTTGCCATAACCGACCACGGTGATCATTCCAATATCGATTTCATCATCCCCCGTATTGTAAAGGTCTGTGAGAAGTTATCAGGGGCTTATGACATAAAGGTCATTCCAGGGATAGAATTGACGCATGTACCCCCTGAGTATATTCCCGAATTGACACAGGAGGCCCGTCTCCTCGGGGCAAAGATCGTTGTAGTCCATGGGGAAACGATTGTTGAACCTGTGATTGAGGGAACGAACAATGCTGCCCTGCTGTCTTCCATCGATATTCTTGCCCATCCGGGATTGATAACGGAAGAGGAAGCGCGCCTTGCGGCAAGGAATTCTATCTGTCTGGAGATCACCACACGCAAGGGGCATAGTCTTACCAACGGGCATGTGGTGAGGATGGCGCGTCACGCCGGCGCGTGTCTCGTGTTGAATACGGACAGCCATGCACCGCAGGATCTTACGGGTAAAGAAATGGCCATTAAAATCGCCACAGGTGCGGGCATGACGGTGGAAGAAACGGAGAGTATGTTCAGGAATTCCGAGATTCTTGTTCAGAGAGCATGGGAAAGGTGAACGGTCAGGTGTCGTGAGATACTTATGATTCCGGTAGCGACTGACAGGAAGAGTTCGGATCCTTTGAGGATATGTCTTTTAACCTATCGCGGTAATCCTGCATGCGGCGGGCAGGGGGTATATATAAAATATCTCAGCCGTGCGCTGCGAGAATTGGGCCATCAGGTCGATGTGATATCCGGTCCCCCGTATCCCGATGTAGCTCAGCACGTGACGCTCCACCGATTTCCCGGCCTTGATCTCTATAATCCCGATCATCTGTTTAAAGTGAAAAAACTCAAAGACCTGAAGTCGCCGGTAAACCAGCTGGAATTTCTCATCATGTGTCTGGGGGGATTTCCGGAACCGCTTACCTTCGGCATGAGGGTATATCGTTACTTCAGAAGAGAGCTACCCCAATACGATGTCGTCCATGACAATCAGTGTCTCGCATACGGTGTATACAGAATATCCCGCATCGGGTATCCCACGGTCGCGACAATTCATCATCCCATAACCGTCGACCGTGATACGGAGATGGCGGATGCGAAAACATGGCGTGAAAAGCTGAAGGTGCGACGCTGGTATGCGTTCATCGGCATGCAGATGAGGGTGTCACGTCGTCTTGCGAGAATAATCACCGTTTCCGAGTGTTCAAAACAGGATATCGGCAGAACATTTAAAATACCGGCTCACCGGTTTCGTGTTGTTCCCAATGGGATCAGTACCGACTTTTTTTATCCTCTGCCTCATGTGAAGCGTGCCAGAAATCATATCGTCGTTACGAACAGTGCCGACACCCCTCTGAAGGGGCTTTCCTATCTCCTCGACGCTTTTGCGTCAGTGAGAAAGAAGCGGGATATCAGGCTAACCGTTATCGGGGCGCCGAAGGAAAATGGAAGGGTCAGGAATTTAGTGAAGGAACTGGGAATTCATGATTGCGTGACGTTTACCGGGAGAATCGAAAACGAGGAGTTTGCCGGGTACTATGCTAAAGCTACCATGGCCGTTATCCCTTCAGTATATGAAGGCTTTGGAATGCCGGCGGGTGAAGCCATGGCATGCGGTGTTCCCGTGATAAGCACCACAGGCGGCGCGCTCCCGGAAGTCGTAGGAGATGCGGGGATTCTTGTCCCTCCCCGTGATAAGGATGCGCTGGAATATGCAATCGTTACATTACTCGACAACCCTGAAATGTGTGATCGTCTGGGGCGGGCGGGTCTCGATCGTGTGAAAAAAATGTACACATGGCACCATGCGGCGAAGAAAATTGAAGATGCATACCGGGAAACAATAGATGCTCACCGTTGATTTTAAAAAACTGGATCTGAAGCCTGGAAGCCGTGTTCTCGATGCGGGGTGCGGTACGGGACGTCATCTCTGTGAAGCCTTCCGTGCCCGGGGCGTTGATGTGATCGGTATCGATGTGAAATGGGAAGATCTCGCGAAAGCGAAGGGAATGCTTCATCTGATGAAGAATAGCGAGAGCGGGGCATGGATGATCGCCCTGGCGGATGTGACGAAGCTGCCGTTCAAAGATGCATCGTTCGATGCGGTCATCTGTTCAGAAGTCCTCGAACACATTCCCGACGGTGTTGCCACCGTGGAAGAACTTCTGAGGGTCATAAAACCCGGAAAGGATCTCGTCGTGAGCGTTCCTTCTTATCTTCCGGAACGCATATGCTGGGCACTTTCAAAGAATTATCGGAAGGAGCCCGGGGGACATATACGCATATACAAAAAGAGGACATTACAGGATCTTTTGGAAAAAGCGGGTGCCAGGTGCTGGAAGATCAGTTACAAACATGCCCTCCATTCTCCTTACTGGTGGCTTAAGTGTGTTGTCGGCCATAACAATGACGGGTCACGACTTGTGAGGATATATAAGAGGTTTCTGGAATGGGATATTGTAAATCATCCTCCATTTGTCAGACTGATCGATGAATTTTTGAATCCGTTGATTGCGAAGAGCGTAGTATTGTATCTGAGAAAAGGATGGTGATATGCGACCGAATGTATCTCAGGCTGTTGACGATGTTTTTGTCGACGTCGATACCATGGCCGCATTTATTGCGGGAATGCAGAAGAAAAATGGAGAAATTCCCTGTTCTCTCGGAGGGAAAACGAACCCGTGGGATCTTGTGGAAAGCGCTATGGGATTATGCGTGGCCGGGCGGATAACGGAAGCGGAGCTGGCATATGAGTGGATGAAGTGTTTTCAGCTACCGGAAGGAAGCTGGTACGCGAGCTATAGAGACGGGATTCCCGAAGATAAGACGAGAGATACCAACGTATCGTCGTATATTGCGGTCGGTGTATTTCACCACTACATGATCACCGGTGATGTATCCTTTCTCAGGCACATGTGGCCGACGGTCAAAGCGGGGGTTGATTATGCACTCGGCATGCAGGATCCATCGGGTGTGATTTACTGGGCAAAAAGTGGGGAGGGGGGTGTTGATCGCATGGCCCTCCTGACTGCTTCGAGTTCCGTCTATATGAGCATTAAATGTGCGCTTGCGATCGCATTTCTGATGGGAAAGAAAGTATCCGGCTGGAAGATGGGGCTTGAGAAGCTGGGCGATGCGATAAGGAACAGGCCCCATCTGTTTAATATGATGAAATCCCGTTATTCCATGGACTGGTACTACCCCATCCTCTGCGGTGCCGTGAGCGGTGCGGATGCGAGAAAAAGGGTTGATAAGTCATGGGACAAGTTCGTCGTACCGGGATGGGGGGTCCGCTGCGTTTCAGACAGGCCGTGGACGACTGTGGCGGAGACGTCGGAGCTCATAATCACGCTTGCTGCCATGGAAGAATACGATGAGGCGGCGAAGGTATTCAGCTGGATACAGGATAAGAGATACGATGATGGCTCCTACTGGATGGGGGTTACCTTTCCCGATGCGGTCGTGTGGCCGGAAGAAAAAACGTCGTGGACTTCTGCTGCGGTGCTCCTCGCCTATGATGCTTTGAATAACCTGACTCCCGCCAGTCGTCTGTTCAATCATCGTTTCTGGGATTTATCGGAACAATGGTTATCATGTCGTCGATGAGAGGAATTTTCCGCCGGGAAATCTGAAGGGTTAAATTCATTGAAAAGGGATCACCGTCCATATTTCGTCAAACGTCTTGATCTTTCATTTCAGCAGTGGTACGCGAACCATTTTTTGCGTCCTCACTTTGATTATTTAGGAGAGGGGGCGTTGTTTCTGAGACCCTGGTATGTGGAAGTATTCGGAGGACCTATCACAGTTGGTGACTTCGCGAACATCATCGCAACACCGGATAAGAGGGTGCGGTTGACTGTCTGGTCGAACACGGAAGCGGAGGGAAGTATCCATATAGGGAGGTTCTGCTTGATATGTCCCGGTGTTCGGATAAGTTCCGCTTTAGGGATATCGATTGGCGATAGCTGCATGATGGCACAGTCAGTGCACATCACCGATTCGGATTGGCATGGTGTATATGATCGGGGAGAGCCCGTGGGCAAGTCAGCAGCGGTGAAAATAGGGAATAACGTCTGGTTGGGTGACAGCGCAATAGTATGCAAGGGTGTCACGATTGGAGATAACAGCATTATCGGCGCAGGAGCAGTGGTTATCCGGGATATTCCTCCGGATGTTATTGCCGCGGGGAATCCTGCTACGGTCGTGAAAAAACTTGATGCGGACAGACCCGTGAGGACGAGGGCCGACTGGTTTGCGGAGCCCGATCTCTTAGCCGCTCAGTTTCGTGAGATCGATCGTGAGATGTTAAAGGGAAATTCACTCGTAGGGTGGTTGCGCTCCCTGGTATTTCCGAAAAGGGGAGACTGAATGCGGGTTGCCGTGATAGCCCCACCATATCCCCTGGAGGAGTGTCCTGCTCCTCCCCTGGGCGTGACGTATGTCGCCGCTGCCTTCGAAGCGGCGGGTGTCGATGTCAAAATTATTGATTACATAATATCAAAATACAGCCGTGAAAAGCTGATCCGTGAACTTGATTCCTTCAGACCGCACATTGTCGGTGTTACCTCGGTGACAATGAATTTCCCTGTCGCTGTTGATATTGTGAGGGCCGTCAAGGTGTATGATGAATCCATATTGACGGTGATGGGAGGGCCTCATGTATCGTTCGCCGCATTCTCCGCGTTATCTGCAAATCCGGAAATTGATGTGGTCGTGACAGGTGAAGGCGAACGGACGATTCCCGAGCTTGCGACATGTGTTGCAAAAAAGTCTGGACTCGGGAACGTAAGGGGTATCGTCTACCGGCACAATGGTGCGATTGTGAACACCGGATGGCGGGAATTCATTGATGATCTGGATACGCTTCCTCTGCCGGCGCGCCATTTGCTGCCGCTTTCCCGGTATCAGGCCCTGGGTTATCCGATCAGCATTATCACCGGCAGGGGATGTCCGTATTCGTGCATATTCTGTCTGGGGAGAAGGATGGTGGGGAAAAAAGTCCGCCAGAGGTCGGCACCTCTGATCGTTGACGAGATAGAACAGATCCTTTCGTACGGACTGAACAGGATAAACATTGCGGATGACCTGTTCACATCGAGTAAAAAAAAGGTCAAAGAGGTGTGCAGGGAGATCCATGAGAGGGGATTGAGATTTGCCTGGAGCGCTTTCGCGCGAGTAGACACCGTTGATGGCGAAATGCTGGAGCTCATGCGCGATACCGGGTGTGACAGCATAAGCTTTGGTGTCGAATCGGGAAACCGGGAAATGTTGAAACGCATAAAAAAGGGAATCAGCCTGGATGGCGTGAGGCGTGCGGTGAAGCTCTGTAAAGAGGTCGGAATCACTGCCCATGCATCATTCATGGTGGGACTGCCCGGCGAATCGCATGAAACGCTGAGTGACACCAGGGAATTTGCGGAAAGTCTGGGCATCATGTACGGATACCATTTCTTTTCCCCGTTCCCGGGAACGGAGGCAAGGGAATCCGTAGGCAGGTATGACCTGGAGATTCTCATGAATGATTGGTGCCGTTACGATGCGAACAGCGCGGTCGTGAGCACGTCAAAACTGTCTCCGGAGGAAATGAATGAATTTGTTGCCAGCTTCGATAAGGAGATGCAAGGACTCTGGGAAGAAAAGGTGAAAGGGTATCGTGAGGGAACGAATTTGCCTGAGGATGATCTCCGGGTGAAGGGACACTTCAGGACGCAGCTGGTCTATAAACTCCTGTCGGAAGATCTGATTGAAGACAGCGGTGAAGTACCCGCTGATACTCCCCATTGCCCATTGGGGGAAGCTTTCGGAGCACTTGTGAGGAGGATTGTTGAGAGAACCGGAGCCGATGAGAATTTGGTTCACGAAACGATTAAAAGTTTCGCTGTCTCAGGCTATATAAAATCGCGGGAGATCGGCGGACGTACCGTATGGTACTGGACACATAATAACAGAACGGATTGATCTTCTAAGCGCGCTGCAATATTCCCAGCGTATTCACCATCGGGAGTTCCCTGAAAAGACCGGAAGATACGGCAATGTGATAGACCCGGTACGGCGCCTGTCCCCCTTTCGCAGGATCCGGGAAGATGTCGTGGATGGCAAGAAATCCACCCGGCATGAGGTGTGATATCCAGTTGTGGTAATCCGAGGAGACCGCCTCAAAAGTGTGACTGCCGTCGATGAATACCATGCTCAGCGGTGTCGACCAGAGCCGGGAGACAACATCCGATCGAGCAACGATGGGGACAACCGTATCTTCCAGAGCAAGTTCACGAATCACTTTTCTGAAAATTCTGAATGTGTCGATCAATCCGGTTTCTCCGTCAATGAGATCGGGATCAAAGAACTCCTCTCCTGGTTGCTGTTCCTCTGAACCTCTGTGGTGATCAATGGAGAAAAGGATGCCGCCGTTTTCCTTGCATCCCATTCCTATGTATGCAGCAGACTTTCCGCAATAACTGCCTATTTCCAGACAGGGACCGAATCTGCTGGCCGCCCGTCCCAGTTCATAAAGCCGTAGTGCCTCGTCGTTTGCCAGGAAACCCTTGAAAACAAAAGATTTTAACTTTTCAATGGAGGCCATATCTGTTGAGCCTTTCACGAAAGAAGTATCTGTTGTATTGATTGATGTATTCATATACTTACCGGAGTGCGGTATTGCAAGGGTCTATCTTCTGCGCCACAGGTTTTTTAGTAGATTTTTCTTTGTTTCGAAACGGAGATTTGCTTCATCATATTTCCAGGAGAGACATTATTTTTTTGCTTGATTATATCAATATGTAGTGGTACTATCATACCCTACCCCAATATATTGATGAATATTGAACGGGATACAGAAGGTGCTTTCGTTCCGGAAAGCAGGGAGGGAGGTTTCTCATGCATGAAAAGATAAGAAAAAGAGACGGTCGCTTGGTGAAGTTTAATGCGGAGAAGATTACCAGCGCAATTGCCAAGGCAGGGGCAGCAACAGGAGAATTCGACGCGGCAGTGGCGAGAAAACTGACCATAAAGGTTCTCAACTTAGCGGAGAATCTCTTCAATGATGCGATTTTGAATGTTGAGGAAATACAGGATATTGTTGAGGAAATTCTTCTTGGTTCTCCCTATCGCCGGACTGCAAAGGCCTATATCATATACAGAGATCAGCATGCAAGGTTGAGAGAGATTACCAATAAGATGGAGGTTGATTTAGTTGACCAGTACCTGAAGAAAAAAGACTGGAAGATTAATGAAAACAGTAACATGGATTATTCCCTGCAGGGACTGAATAACTATATATCTTCGGAAGTGAGCAAGGTGTACTGGTTGAACGAGATTTACTCGCCGGAGGTGAGAAAAGCTCATACGGACGGTGATTTTCACATCCACGATTTAAGTCTTCTTTCCGTATACTGTGTCGGATGGGATCTGTATGATCTCCTCATTGAGGGATTCAGGGGTGTTTCCGGGAAGGTGGAAAGCAAACCGGCGAAACATCTTCGGAGCGCCTTGGGACAGGTAGTGAATTTCTTTTATACCCTCCAGGGGGAAGCGGCGGGAGCACAGGCATTCTCCAATTTTGATACCCTTCTGGCACCCTTTATTCGGTATGACGGTTTGAGTTATACGGAGATAAGGCAGGCATTGCAGGAATTTATTTTTAATATCAATGTGCCGACAAGGGTAGGATTTCAAACTCCGTTTACGAATGTCACCCTTGACGTAACTATGCCCAGGTATTATGCGGAACAGAATGTTATTATCGGTGGCAAGCCGCAGAAGGAAACGTATGGTGAATTCCAGGAGGAAATGAATCTGTTCAATAAGGCGTTCCTCCAGGTCATGGCGGATGGGGATGCCAAGGGAAGAGTTTTTACGTTTCCGATACCGACATATAATATCACAAAAGATTTTAACTGGGATGATGCCAATCTTGTATCCCTGTGGGAGATGACCGCAAAGTATGGTGTGCCTTATTTTTCCAATTTTATCAATTCGGATATGAAGCCGGAAGATGCCAGGAGCATGTGCTGCAGACTCCGTATTGATAACAGGGAATTGGAGAAAAGAGGAGGGGGCTTGTTTGGTTCAAATCCATTAACCGGTTCCATCGGTGTGATTACCATGAATATGCCGAGAATCGGGTACTTGTCCTCTACTGAGGATGATTTCATCTCCCGCCTTGAGAGACTGATGGTTATTGCCAAGGAAAGCCTCGAAACCAAGAGAAAAGTTCTCGAGAAATTTACGGATGGAAATCTCTATCCCTATACGAAGTATTATCTCAGAGACATTAAAAAACGTTTTAATGCGTACTGGAAGAATCACTTTTCAACGATCGGGCTCGTGGGCATGAACGAAGCGTGTCTCAACTTCCTGGGTAAAAATATCGCGACGCCGGAAGGCCAGGAATTCACTCAGAAAATACTGGATTTTATGAGAGGTAATCTTTTGGAATTTCAGAAGGAAACGGGGAATAATTACAATCTTGAATCGACTCCCGCAGAAGGAACTTCTTACCGTCTTGCGAGAATTGACAAGGTGAAATATCCGGATATGATCTTTGCCAATCAGAACAGCGGGAGTGAGCCCTTCTACACGAATTCATCTCAACTGCCGGTAAATTTCACGGAGGATATTTTTGAGGCCCTTGACCTGCAGGATACCATCCAGTCGAAATACACCGGAGGGACCGTCTTCCATACATATGCCGGCGAGCGTATTCAAAATTCTGATGCGGTGAAAACACTCGTCAAGAAAATCTGCACGTCCTACCATCTCCCTTACCTGACCTTTACGCCTACATTCAGTGTCTGTCCAACTCACGGATATTTGAGCGGTGAGAAGGATCGATGTCCAACCTGCGCGGAGCCATGTGAAGTATATTCGCGGGTGGTCGGTTATTTACGGCCTGTGAAGCAGTGGAACCGGGGCAAGCGGGAGGAATTCAAAACCAGAAGAGCCTTCAACTTTTAAAATGCAGATCGGTGCCTTACAGAAGGTTTCATTGATAGAATACCCGGGAAAGATATGTGCGGTCGTATTTACCCAGGGGTGCAATTTCAAGTGCCCCTATTGTCATAATCCGGAGTTGGTAAAACCTGATTTGTACGGCGAGTGTCTGCGGGAGGATGAAATTCTTTCGTTCCTTGAGAAACGAAGAGGCAAATTGGATGCCGTAAATATAACTGGTGGTGAACCAACAATTCAACATGACTTGATAGACTTTGTGAAACGTGTTAAGAAAAAAGGGTATTTGGTGAAAGTTGATTCAAACGGATCTGTTCCCGAGGTACTGAAGGCTCTCATAAAGGGAAAAGAGGTAGATTATATCGCGATGGATATAAAGGGGCCTCTTGATAAATATAACACGATCACCCGGTCTCAGATTCAAGAGGATGTGATTAAGGAGAGCATTGAAATAATCATGAGATCCGACGTGCCCTATGAATTCCGCACAACAGTGTCGAAATCCCTATTGGGTGAAAACGACCTTCTGGAAATAGGTAATCTTATCAGGAATGCCCGCCTCTATATTCTCCAGCAATTCGTTCCTTCCAAGACTCTGGATAAAAAGTTTATGAAGGAAGAGACATACTCGCGTAAGGAGCTTGAATCTATAGCGCAAAAGCTCATACGGAAGATTCCCCAGGTGCTCGTAAGGTAATTTGTCGTGAAGACAACTCAATCGGGTATGGTGTCCAATGGATAAGGATAAAGGGTCAGGTTCATTCAGCTTTACTGAGAATGAACAGATAAACCGTCTGCTGAGCAAGCTGGTATCCGACGTGAAAGGTTTTACGGAAAGTCAGCTTGATCAAATAAGGCGGCTTACCCAGATCGGCTCGGCTCTGTCGGCGGAAAAGAGACTTGACAGGCTCCTGGAAATGATCGTGGACGAAGCGAGAGAGTTTACCAGTGCCGATGGCGGGACACTTTACATCATGTCCGATGATGAGACGGAGCTCCAATTTGCCATCGTTCAGAACGATACCTTGAACGTCCGTATGGGGGGAACCGGTGGGAAGATTACCTGGCCGTCTGTAAGATTGCGGAATCCGGACGGTAGTCCCAATCATGCGAATGTTTCGGCTTATGCAGCCCTCACGGGCCAGGTGGTAAATATCGGTGATGTGTATCATGCCGAAGGCTTCAACTTTGAGGGTACACGAAAATTCGATGCCGAAACGGGCTACCGGTCGAAATCCATGCTGGTCGTACCGTTATGTAATCATGAAAACGATATTATCGGTGTGCTCCAGCTGATAAATGCGCGGTTTTCAATAACAAATGAGGTTATATCGTTTTCAATAGAAAATCAGAAGATGACAGAATCTCTGGCGTCTCAGGCGGCGGTGGCACTCTCCAATAATCGCCTCATTCAGGATCTTGAGAATTTGCTGGAAGCGTTTATTAAAACGATAGCCATGACAATTGATGAAAAATCACCCTATACCGGAGGTCATGTGCGCCGTGTTTCAGAATTGACGATGGCAATTGCGGAGAAGATAAACAATGCCACGGAAGGGCCTTTTGCGAATGTGTCCTTCAATGACGACAGATTGAAGGAACTGCGTATCTCTGCATGGCTTCACGATGTGGGAAAGATAACCACTCCGGAATATATTATTGATAAGGCAAAGAAACTGCAGACGATTTATGACAGAATTGAAACGTTGAAAATGCGCTTTGAAATACTCAAAAGAGACTATGTGATCGAGGCGTTAAAGAAGAAACTGGCAGACAGGGATGATGCCGGTGAAGAAAAGGTCGATGGGTATGAGGCATACCTCGAAGAGTTGAAAAAAGAATTTGATTTTCTCGTCGATGTGAACACAGGAAGCACCTTTATGGATGAGCAGTTGATGGAGAAATTACAGAAGGTATCTTCGAGAAAATGGGTTATGAACGGACTCACGCAAAATCTTGCCGGCAATGATGAGTTTGACAACCTCAGTATACCCCAGGGTACACTTACGATTGAAGAGAAAGAAATTATAAGGAATCATGTCACTGTTACGTATAAAATGCTTTCCCAGCTTCCCTTCCCTAAGAAGTTTCGGAGCGTTTCTGGTTATGCCTCCTTCCACCATGAGCGCCTTGATGGTGAAGGGTACCCCTTTGGTTTAAAAGGTGCTGATATTCCCCTGCAGGCTCGAATTATCGCGTTAGCGGATATTTTCGACGCGTTGACGGCAAAAGACAGGCCCTACAAAAAGGAAAAGACTCTTTCTGAGGCGCTTGCGATCATGAGATCTATGGTTGAAGCAAATCATATAGACGGAGAACTTTTTGACCTGTTTATCAAGGAACGCATTTATCTTGACTACGCACAGAAAGAACTTACACCGCGGCAGATTGATATGCGTTGAGGCATCATAGAGGTGGTGTATTTCTGCCCACGCGAGGCGTGTTCACCTCACGTTTCTGAATGGATTTTATCTCTTTTTCTATTTCCTGGGATTTTTCGCTGTCTGAGGGAAAGTATTTCTGAGCTGCTTTAAAGTGAAACAAAGCGCTTTCCCATTTATTCTTTTTCTTGAAATATTTCCCGAAATTAAAGTGTGAATTCCCCGGATCGTTGTTTTTTCCGTATGCGGTAGCAATGCTGTAGTATATATCCGCGTTTTCTATATTTTTCTTCTCCATTTTTTTGTAAACATCCAGAGCGGAGGCATAATCGCCTCGCATTTCGTAGGATCTCCCCAGATAGAGGATCGTATCGTCATTATTGTCATCGAGGGCGAGTGCCTTTCGCAGCAGTTCAATTGATTCGGATGTTCGACCCATTTTGTAGTAAATGATGCCCAGATCCCTCACGATGTCTTCATCATGGGGAGCACGGTTCAGTGCTTTATGAAGATTTACCAGTGATTCGGTAGTTTTCCCCAGCCTTTCCTGAATTATCGCGAGGCCGTAAAGCGCGTCGATGTCGTCGGGGTTCTTCTGTAATTCGTTCTGGAAGTGTTTGAGACTGTGATCCAAGTTTCTCTCCCCGAACATGAGAACGGTCTGAATGCGCTTTAAGTTTCCGATGATATTTTCTGCGCCGCTGGAAGTATATGTCGTTTGCAGCAGTGCATCCAAATACCTGATCCTTTCGTCAGTGCCCGGGTGGGTGAGAAAGTACGAGGGTATAGAACTGGAATAGAATTCATACCTCCTCATTGTCTTCAGGAAGTCGAGCATGGCTTTCCCATCATATCCCGCGCTTACCAGGTAATACATGCCGATCCTGTCCGCTTCCTCCTCGTGTTCGCGGCTGTACTTCAAATTCAAGCTTGTCGCCGTTGCTATGGAAAATCCGGTAACTGCGGCAGAGAGATCCCCGCCTCCCAGGAAGGCACCTGCAAGGATTGCGGCCAGTGTGGCAATACCCACCTTCTGAGACTTCTCGATGATGCTTGCAATGTGCCTTGAGTTCACATGGGCAATTTCATGAGCAAGCACACTGGCAAGTTCGCTTTCCTTGTCGACCAGATTGATGAGACCCCTGTTGACGTAGACATAGCCGCCGGGGGTGGCGAAGGCATTAATTGCGGAACTTCTGATAACGGAGAAGCGGTATTCAAAAGGGGCCTTATCGGAGCCGGAAAGGATTTTATTGCCGAGTTGATTGATATAGGAGACGATCTTCGGGTTGCGGATGAGGACGTTGCTTTTTTCTAATTTCTCGTAGAATTCTTTTCCTAACTTTCTTTCATCCTCGATGGTGAATGATGCGGTCACAATGCCCCTGGTATGGAAAAAAAACAGCACAAAGGTAAAGAAGAAAATAAGAATCTTTTTGAGAGAAAAATGGATGGGGCAATTCATATAACGGTTGTCCTCAGCAAACGCTTCCTTTGGATAATAATATCTTTTTTATGGCTCGTAATCAAGAAGTCGTTTGATGGTGGCTGGAATGTGAAATGATTCGTGGCACATATGTACCATGATACGGGACATGTACGGTTCTTTCATGTTGTGAAATGGAATGCTTGTATGTTATAGCGGGCCTAACCTGCGGTGCTGTATGCATTGGCGGTATTCGGAAAGAAGAAGCGTCTGGACATGTGCGCAGATATAAAAAGGGGATTGATTATCACGATTGACGGACCTGCCGGTGCGGGGAAAAGTACAGTCGGGAGACATCTTGCACAGCGTCTCTCATATATCTATTTAGATACGGGAGCCCTCTACAGGGCGGTTGCATTCAAGGTGCTGCAGGAAGGGATTTCTCCGGAAAGCGAAGATGATATCTCGGAACTCTGCGGGAAAATCAAGGTTCATCTCGAGAACAGACAGGGTGGATTGAGGGTCTTCGTGGATGAACAGGATGTTACCGAAAACCTGAGGACCGAGCAAATAGGACTCTTAGCCTCAAGAGTTTCCGCGATTTCTGTCGTGAGAAAATTCCTTCTCCCGGTTCAGCAGGGGATGGGAGCAAAGGGTAGGATTGTTGCGGAAGGAAGAGACATGGGCACGGTGGTTTTCCCCGATGCCGATGTGAAATTTTTCCTCGACGCCGGTCTGGGGGAAAGGATCAGAAGGAGGTATGAAGAACTTGCGAGAGCGGGGAAAAAGGGGGATTATCCGAAAGTAGAAAGGGACTTGATTAAAAGAGATTCTCAGGACAGGGAAAGAAGCGTAGCACCTTTGAAAATTCCTGATAACGCGGTGATCATTGATTCTACAAATATTTCCGTATCAGAGGTTGTGGAAAAAATGATGTCCGTGATCATGGATTATGACCGCTTTTGCGTGCGCAGATGAGCTTGGAAATATCCCGCCAATATCGTCATGTCGATTCCATGAAACAATTGATTTTCTTTAATTCGCTTGATATTTCACAGTCAGTGTGTTAGTTGGACGATTCTAAAGAGTTTTTATAAAGATTCAGGGGGTAATGGTTAATGGTTAACAATGGTAACTTAATATCTGAAGAACAAAGCAAAAAAGAGGAGAAAGCGAATGAGGAGGTTCCTGTTGAAATTGCGGCGACTCCGGTAAGTATAGGAAAAGAAGAAGATATCGGCTTTAAGGAGCTTTACGAGAAAAGCCTGCAAAATGTTCAACTTGGAGAAGTCGTAACCGGTAAGGTTGTGCAAATAAATAATGATGTCGTCATGGTGGATGTGGGATGGAAAACGGAAGGTTATATTCCCGCGAGAGAATTGAGAGATGAAAAGGGCGATATTAACGTCTCGGTCGGCGAGCAAATCGAGGTACTGGTTGATAGGAGAGATCCTGACGGGAATCTGGTTTTATCGAGGGATAAGGCGGTCAAAATTAAAGTATGGGATGATGTGAGAAGCGCTTGTGAGCAAAACACCCCGATCGCGGGTGTGGTCATGCAAAGAGTGAAGGGAGGTCTGTCTGTTGACATCGGAATTCCCGCTTTCCTCCCCGGGTCCCAGGTTGATGTTCGTCCGGTGAGGGATCTTGATAAGTTTGTCGGACAGACGCTCATGTTTAATGTTCTCAAATATGACAGAAAAAGGAACAATGTCGTATTGTCAAGAAGATCGATATTGGAGCATGAAAAAGAGCTTGCCAAGAGAAAAACCCTCGAAAGTATTGAAGAGGGTAAAATTATGGACGGCGTGATAAAAAATATAACTGATTACGGCCTCTTTATCGATTTGGGAGGTATCGATGGTCTTCTTCACGTGACCGATATTTCATGGGGAAGGGTGACGCGTCCGTCAGAACATTTCTCAAAAGGCGAGAGCATAAAAGTAAAAGTACTTTCCTTCGACAGGGAAAAGGAACGGGTATCTCTGGGGCTTAAACAGTTGATGGATAATCCGTGGGAAACAATCAGTGAGAAATATAAGATAGGGACGATAGTAGAAGGAAAAGTGGTGAATCTGACAGACTACGGAGTGTTTGTAGAACTGGAACCGGGAGTGGAAGGCCTCGTTCATATTTCGGAAATGTTCTGGACGAGAGAAATAAGACATCCATCGAAAGTATTATCTGTCAGTGAGATGGTAAAAGTGATGGTGTTGGACATTAATCAGGAGACAAAGAGGATTTCCCTCGGGTTAAAACAAACAACGGCAAATCCCTGGGAGGCGCTGAAGCAAAAATATCCCGAGGGAACCATTGTGAAGGGTGTAATTAAGAATATTACGAATTTCGGGTTTTTCGTCGGCATCGAAGATGGAATAGACGGCCTTGTTCATGTCTCCGATATTTCATGGAAACAGAATGTAAAACACCCTTCTGAATTGTTCAGAAAGGGTCAGGAAGTAGAGGCAATGGTTTTGAATATTGATGTCGACAATGAAAAGTTTTCCCTCGGCATCAAGCAGGTCGACAAAAATCCGTGGGATGAGAAGAACTTCAAATACACACCAGGTTCAATTATCAAGGGCAGGGTGACTAATGTCACTGAATTTGGCATTTTTGTGGAGTTGGAGGAAGGAATAGAAGGCCTGGTTCACATTTCGGAGCTGAGCCAGAAGAGGGTGAAGACGTCAGCTGAACTGTATGTCGTCGGGGATACGGTATCTGCTGTTGTGAAAAGTGTTGATCTGTCGAACAGGAGGATCAGATTAAGCATAAAGGATTATGAATCGGCGTCTGAAGGAAACGTTATCCATCAGTACATTAACAACAAGGAGAATGTTGGTTCGAATCTCGGCAAGGTTATGGCTGATGTGAAAATTGTAGATACCGAAAAAAGTTGAGACGGGAGCAATTCATGAGAAAACATCCCGTGCTGTTTGGCATTATCATTTTGACATTCATAGGAATAGTATTTTTTACTCTGATATACCTCATAAGTTCTGCAGGTGTTGAGAAACGGTCTTTTGCGCTGAGTAATAAGGTAGGCGTGGTAAAAGTCGAAGGATTTATTGGCGATTCAAATGAGGTCGTTGAACAGATAAATCAGTTCGACAAAGACGACAGCATAAAAGCCCTGATTGTCAGAATCGACTCACCCGGGGGGGGGGTGGCCGCTTCCCAGGAGATATATGAAGCGGTTGCCGATATAAAAAAGAAAAAGAAGGTCGTTGCCTCTATGGGATCTATTGCCGCTTCGGGAGGTTACATGATTGCCTGTGCGGCTGATAAGATTGTCGCAAATCCCGGAACCGTGACCGGAAGCATCGCCGCAGTGATTCACTTTGCAAATGTGGAAGAATTGATGAAAAAGATCGGCCTGAAATCATCGGTGATCAAAAGTGGGAAGTATAAAGACATTGGATCCCCTGTGAGAGAAATGACGCCGGACGAAAAGGTTTTGATGCAGAACCTGGTGGATGACATATCAGATCAGTTTATTGATATGGTATCAAGAGACAGGAAGATCCAGAAGGAAGATTTAAGAAAAATTGCGGACGGAAGAGTATTCACCGGCAGGCAGGCCTACAGGCTCGGCCTCGTTGATCATATTGGAGATATGGGATATGCCATAGATCTTGCCGGGGAAATGTCTGGAATAAAAGGGAAGCCGGAAGTGGTGTACGCGAAAAAGAAGGGATTGAGGTTATGGGATTATATTTTTCGCGATGTTTTTTCCGCGCTTGAGGAACAGGTGCAGTCAAGGATGTATCGGTTTCACGGCATTCAGTATCTCTCGCCCATAGTAAACTATCCAAAGAGTTTCAGTAATGACGAAAAGTGAATTAATCAGGAAGGTTCAGGAGAGAATAAGTGATTACCCTTCCAGGGACGTGGCATACGCGGTACTTGTGGTATTCGATGCGATGGTCAGGGCATTGATAAGAGGTGAGAGAATAGAAATCAGAGATTTTGGAAATATTACCGTCAGGCGTCGCAGATCGATACGGGGAAGAAATCCCAAGACGTCTGATATTATAGAACTCCCCCCGAGGAAGATACCGTTCTTTAAAGTGGGGAAAGAGCTCTATGATATGATAAACGGCAGGAAGGGATTATGAATAATCCCATTCGTTGTCTGGCGATGCGAAATCCTTAAGTTGTTCCCGTCTCTTTTTGTGTTGCAGTTTCTTAAGAGCTTTGGCTTCTATTTGCCTTATCCTTTCACGGGTTACACCCATCATTTCACCAACTTCTTCAAGGGTAAACGGTCCATAATTACAGGCGACCCAGGTGCAATTCAAAAAAGTCTCGTTTTTCAGTCGCCATTCACACGTGGTGTCCTGGCATATCTCTGATATCAGTTGGCCTGTTTTTTTACATTTATACGTGTTGATCAATTTTTAACCCCTTGCAGTGATGTTATTTGCGGTGGTGTAGAAAAGAACGGTCGTATATTATTCATTCTCCATGCATTTGTCAATGCTCAGGAGCTAAAATAATATCTGTGATTTCTGATATTTATCCATTATTCAGTATTTGTGTATTCCGTACGATTCCTAAGACGGCAAAGACGGTGAGTCAAGGCGTCTCTCTCGAGTATGCTTAATCTTGAAGACTTGAGAATTCCGCTCACAATATTAATCGCCCCGTGAAAATCGTGAGCCCTGTGCTCGAACCACTTGGCCAGCTCTTCCGCGGCAAAAACATTCTCCGGATCGTTCTCCAGCATTGTCTCCCATATTCTTATCGCTTCATTCCAGCGTCCGTCGCGTTTGTGCATCAATGAGAGCTTTTTCCTCGCTTCCAGGGCAATCATGGGATGTTCCGAGCTGATCAATGAATCCAATAATTTTTTTGCATCTGTATAATACCCCCTGTTTAAGAGAAACCGGGTAACGGCTAAGAGATCGTGATGTCCCGTCTGTTCATTCTCGGGATCGCATTTTGTCATTTCCGCTAAGTGAACCGCCAAAGCGGCCATGGATATCACATCGAGGCGGTTGTGTTCAAAGACATCTACCATCAGGCGTGGATCGCGTTTTCTCAGCCAGTTGAAGTATCGCATGGGGATTTCACTCGCCGGGAGATCGTCCTCACGGTGGAATTCAAGAACCTCTCTCTCAAGTGTGGAGAGCCGGCTGTTGTCTAAGCGATGGCCTAACAGACGGCGGGACGGATAGAGGAGATCCAGGTGAGGAAATCCGGAAAGGGGGTCCGGCAGCCGGTTCAAAATAAAGCGTGTTGTGAGGAGACCCACATCGAATACCTTGCCGTTAAATGTCACGAGAAAACGTTTTTCTCTAACAATATCGGTCAGAAATTTCAGGGAGGCCCGTTCTTCCGAGAAATCCCGTGCGAATATCTGTTTCGTGACGAATCTTTCATTATCGAACCAGCCGATTCCGATAAGGAAGACGAGTGTACCGGTGCCGCCGGAAAGACCTGTCGTTTCCGTATCTAAAAACAGGGCGTCTCCGCAGTGGAAGCGAGAAAGATCAGGCCGATTTGCCAGGAGCGCGGCGGCATTCATATCCAGGGCGGAAATTTCGCTGATGCAACGTCGCCCGTGATAAGAGGAGCCGGAGTGAAGGCTATGGGCGACGAAGAATCTGCCGTACGTATTTTCCAATTCCTCCCCCTGAACCAGGTCCGATAATTCAGCGGCTCTGCCTTGATGTGCGGGGGGATGTGCGGTTGCGGTGTGAGGCCGGCGCGACATAACGGTTTCTATGCGCCGCCGGAGCTCGTTGATTTGATCGGCACGTGCCTGTTTTTCCTTCTCCGGGATCTGTTCGCCGGTAATGCGCCGCAGGCGCTTTATTGTGCTCATATGTTCTCTGTTATCAGTTCAATGATTGCAAGGGCCGTTTCTTTTGCGGCTGGACCGACTTCGAGTACCGGGCCCACGCAGCTCGGGCATCCGTGGGTGCACGGGCAGCTCTCTATCAGATTGCGCGCCGAGGTCAGGAGACGGTCGTGTTCTTCGTAAAGGAGGTCTGAAAAACCGATTCCCCCGGGATACGCATCGAAGATGAATACGGTGGGGTCGAAGGCGTCAATCATTATGTCTGTCATACCCGGAGTGATTTTCGGCGACGCCGTGATGAGGCGCGATCCGGTTCCGTGGCGGACGAACCATTCACCGCTCTTGTCGCCTATGCATCGGTCGATATCGTGTAAGTCCGCCATCAACAGCATCGCCGCCAGATGGTGGAGGCTGTATGCAAGTCCGGACAGGCCATCGATGAGATCAGCCTGCGTGTAGGACAGACGATTCAGCAGGTCTCTCGGGATCGTAAACCAGTAGCTGGTCGTATGCATGTCTTTTTCCGGGAGGCTTACATCACCGTAGCCGAGATTTTCCGAGGTATAAAACTTTATCTTTTTATATCCCACGACCTTGCGCACCACCTGCACCTCGCCGTGTTCGACGATTGTTTCTTTTCTCTGTTTACTGGAGAAGCTGTCAATGACACGGACGTTCGTGTAGGTCATGGCATCGGTGAAGTAGTCAACGTCGACCTTGCGGACGTACGCCGTCTTTCGTTCAAGATCCAACTTGTCCACGTGATACTGCTGCGATTCGACCATGTAGATGGCGTCATCATGGACGGTTGTGAAGGCGCTGTCCCAGTCCACCTCGGCGATGACCTGATGCGAGCCTGTTTCCGTCGTATCAACCACAACCACGTTCTCCGGATTGATACACCGGAGACTTACCTCATCCGCGGGGTAACTCTCCGCCGTCCAGTGCCACCGTTCATCAACCTTGTGCAGCACTCCTTTTTCTTCCAGATAGTTGAGGAGTTCCTCCAGATTTTCCTTGCCGAAAAGTTCTCCTTTCTCAAAAGGAAGCTCGAAGGCGGCACTCTTCAGGTGCTGGAGGAGAATGAGAAGGTTGTCGGGATTGATCCGGCAATGTTCGGGTGACTGGGAGAAAAAATACCCCGGATTTTCGACAATGAACTGATCCATGGGATTGCTCCGGGCGATCATGATGGCAAGACTATGTCCCGTCCTGCGTCCGGCTCTGCCGGCCTGCTGCCATGTACTGGCGATGGAACCGGGATACCCCACCATTATGCAGGATTCCAGATCTCCGATGTCGATGCCCAGTTCCAGCGCGTTGGTGCTCACCACACCCATGACATCTCGGTCGCGCAACCCCTGTTCGATCTGTCTCCGGAGGTTGGGCAGATAACCGCCCCGGTAGCCCGTGACGAAATGCGTGTCGACCGGTTTTCCCTTTGAAAAACGGTCTTTCAGGTATTTGGTAAGAATCTCGACATTCAGGCGGCTCGTGGCAAAGATGATTGTCTGGACATCGTTTTCGATGAGTTTCGTTGCAACGATCCGGGCCGGTGTCATGGCAGACTGGCGGATGCCAAGTTCACGGTTGACGATGGGTGGGTTGTAGAGGATGAACGTCTTCGAAGCTCTCGGGGCACCGCTTTGCTCGATGAGCTCCACGGGCCTCTCAAGGAGGCGCTCCGCATGTTCCTTCGGGTTGGCAACAGTCGCGGAGCAGCAGATAAAGACGGGTTTTTGTCCATAAAAGCGGCATATCCTGACGAGACGCCTTATTACGTTTGTCAGATGCGAGCCGAAAACACCCCTGTAGATGTGAAGCTCGTCGATGACAACGAATTTGAGATTGGCAAAGAGCTTCTGCCATTTGGTGTGGTGCGGAAGTATCCCCGTGTGAAGCATGTCGGGGTTGGTGACGACGACATGACCCTGCTTTCGGATTGCCTGGCGCGCATCGTCGGGGGTATCTCCGTCGTAGGTGTATGTCTTGATGTCGGTTCTCAGGTCGGTAATGAGACTGTGCACCTCGTGCATCTGGTCCTGGGCCAGGGCCTTTGTGGGGAAAATATAGAGAGCCCGTGTTTCCGGTTCGTCAAGGATGCGATTTATGACCGGAAGGTTATAGCAGAGCGTCTTTCCGCTCGCCGTGGGAGTTACCAGGATGACATCACGGTGATTGTGTATGAGTTCTACAGCCTCCGTCTGGTGACTGTAGAGCTGAAAGATTCCGCGTTTCTTCAGGACCGATTGGATTCGGGGGTAAACCCAATCGGGAAAGGGGGTGAACCGGCCTTCAGAGGAAGGCATTTCCTTCAGCGCCCGGACATTTTCCATGAACCGCCGGTCGTTTTCCATTCGGGATAAAAGTTCCTTGATGGACAACACAGACATGGCGACTGCTTATACTACGTCTTCGAAAATTCTTCCACAACCTTTCTGTATTTTTCGTGGATCATATTTTTGTCAAATTCCCAGAACTCTTTGAGCATGGCGGCCTGTTCCTCGGCGGTGAAATAATCCAGAATGGGGAAAAAGAAGTGCTTATCCTCCTTTTCAATGTGCTTTGGATATAATTCGGAAAGCTCCCTCAGGCACGATATAACATCAGTGATACTGTTTTTATCGCCACCGAGATATTTTCCATTGGCTTCCAGCAGTCTGCCTACGGTTTTCCGTGCGAAAATGTGTTCCTCCACCAGTTCCCGCATGGTTCTGTCATGATCCGGAGACAGGTTCTTTTTTTGGAGATCCCGGAAAAGGATATCTTCTTCTTTTCCGTGATGGGTTCGATCTGCATATGTTCTGAAGAAGTCAACGGCAGCGCTGATGAAGACCGTATTGACAATGTTCTCCTCTTTGATTCTGTTTATTTCCCGTATGAACAAACCGGCCATCTTTTCAATCAGCCGGTGTTCCCACATCAAGGGCCCGATTGGTTTCATGATACTTCCCTCGTTTTATCTAAAAATTATGTTGTCAAATCCGCCAGTCGTTATAACTCAACATGCCGGTCGGCAGGACAGGCGTCTCACCTGTCCCACCGGTTCCGATATCTCCTCATCCGAGTATTGTCTTCAGATCCTCTTCCGGCGTGGTAATCGGTTTGATGTTGAAATTTTTCACCAGGACGTCGAGTACATTAGGTGAAATAAAGGCCGGCAATGTCGGGCCGAGGCGGATGTTCTTGATTCCGAGTGCAAGCAGCGTGAGGAGAATGGCGACGGCCTTCTGCTCGTACCATGACAGGATCATGGAAAGGGGAAGGTCATTCACGCCGACGCCGAAGGCTTCGGAAAGAGCCACTGCGACCTGAATGGCCGAATACGCATCGTTGCACTGTCCTATATCAAGCAGACGGGGGATGCCGCCTATGTCACCGAGGTTCCTGTCAAAGAAACGGAATTTCCCGCAGGCCAGGGTGAGGACGACGCAGTCATTCGGTACCTGTTCCACGAATCTGGTGTAGTAATTGCGGCCCGGTTTGGCGCCATCACAACCCGCAACCAGAAAGAAATGGCGGATGTTTTTGTTCTTCACCGCGTCGATTATCTTGTCAGCGACGCTCAGAATGGCGTTCCTGCCGAATCCTGCCGTGACATACCTGCCGTTTGTGTCGGCGGTAAAGCCGGGGAGTTCCAGTGTTTTTTTGATCACCGGGGTGAAGTCCAGGTTCGAAATATGGGTAATATCGGGCCATCCCACCTGTCCTGAGGTAAATATGTTGTCTTTGTAGGAGGGCTGGGGCCGCTGAATGCAGTTTGTCGTCATGAGGATTGCCCCGGGGAACTCGGCGAACTCCTTCGCCTGGTTCTGCCAGGCCGTACCGTAATGACCGTAAAAGTGTTCATACTTCTTGAGTCCCGGATAGCCGTGGCAGGGAAGCATTTCACCGTGGGTGTATACATAAATTCCCTTACCCTCGGTTTTCTTGAGGAGTTCTTCCAGATCCTTCAGGTCGTGCCCGGATACCAGGATCGCCTTTCCCTTCTTTGCACCTAAGGGTACCTTTGTCGGTGCGGGGTGACCGTAGGTGCCGGTATTAGCGGCATCCAGGAGTTCCATGGCTTTCAGGTTCGTTTCACCGCATTTAAGAACAAGATCCAGAGACTCTTCGAGATTTAAATTTTCATTCTCAAGTGCCGCCAGTCCCTCATGGATGAATGCATAGACGACCTCATCCTCCTTGCCCAGAATCCGGGCATGATCCGCATACGCAGCGATGCCTCGCAGTCCGAACAGGAGGATGTGCTTCAATGAAAGAATATCGGGATTCGCGGCAGGGTAGGATTTCAGGCCGACTTTCTCACCCTGCGCAACCAGAGCTTCGAGCGTATCGGCCGGCTGGAAGAGAACAGAGCTCCGAGACAGATCTACCTTTCCGCTTGCGGTCCTGACTTCCTCAATCAAAGTATCCCTGTATGTCACACATTGATGAATCACAGGGGCGAAACGTGCGGGATCGAAGTTGACGTTGGTCACGGTGGTAAAAAGGGCCTCGCAGGTAAACACATTGATGTTGGGATTACTGATACCGACCTTTCTCGCCTGGACAGCGACAAGCGAAAGACCGGTCAGGGCATACGTCAATAAATCCTGCAGGGAGGCGACATCCGGCTGTTTCCCACACACCCCGGATTTCATGCATCCTTCACCTTTTGCGGTTTGTTCACATTGGTAGCAAAACATAATGGCCTCCTTTCAAAAAATCTTACGGCCTCTTATGTCATGACGGTTCACAGATGTCCTTGACCTATGTCAAATGATATGAAGGAATTTACATTTATTTTTTGAAAAGAGCTTCCAGTTTATCTCTCGCTGCATCTTTGCCCCCCTTTGCCAAATCATCGGGATGGGTATCTCGGAAGACGAAATAATCGCAGAAGGTGCTGCGATCCTTGTCGAGCACTCTGTCCGCCTGCGTTTCCCGGCACTGGTTGTATACCCCCGGGTCGTAGTGGCGGCAGTTGAGGCAGCACCTGAGTTCGGCACTGCAGAAGGGGCAGACGTCTTTCCTCCCGATTGTTTTGTTGAGGACAGCCTCTTTTTTACACTTATGACAGATCTTCATGCTAACGTAAATCTCCACCGGCAGAACACATTATCAGGCCGCGGGTCCGGTGGTGCGAAAAGGCATTCCACCTGGATTCGCTCATCGATGATACGGGCGAAATTCGTAAATTCGTGGCGGTGCATCTCTTTGCAGGAGAACTCCGGCAATCCTCGCGCGATCCTGGCGGCCTGAGTTGCACAATGAGGCACGGTGATAATGACCTCGTCTTCCTTTTCTTCGATTTCGTATCCGATAATGATGCTCCATGGGAAGAACTTCTGGGCTTTTACAAAACCGCGTAGTCCTTTTTCTTCGATCCGGAAACGCTGACGGATATCTCTGGCTGCCATTCCCGCGACCTTTGTCCAGACCCTCTCATTAATCTTTTCTGCCGTTTGCTGATCGAACGCGTCCGATACGAAGAGAAACCAGAATCCGTCAACCACCCGGTAATGCCAGAGAAGAAACTCCAGGTAGCTCTTCACCTCGGAAAGAGTCATCTCCTCAAACAGGGAAAGATCCATGGGCTGCACTTTCTTCATGTTATCGGTATTCCTCCCTGACGGGGTAAAAGGCATCAATAAGCTGGGAGTCAGTAATCGATTTACCCTTGTGTTTTACATTTGCTGGAATGACTACCACCGATCCCGGCTCCATGATTCTTGTTTCACCATCGGCCGTCAATTCGAACGAACCTGAAATCACCGTGGTAATCTGCTCATGGGGATGGGAATGTTCCGGCAGGAGAGAACCGGCTTTAACGTTCCAGAACGCAAAGGTCATGTTCTGGGAATGCACCATCTTTGCTCTGAACCCCGGTACAATCTCTCTTTCCTTCACATCTGATAAATTAATGAATGCCATTATGTAACCTCCTGTGAAATTTGATGAAGGGTACCTTTTACTACTATAATCGGGAAAGTCTTATAATTTCCTGTCTGATTTCTTCAATAACCTCTGGATTGTGAATAATCTTCTTTTTTCCCTCAGTAAGGGAAATGATGTAGAATACCTTACCACCGTATGTGGCGGTGAATTTCTCATGAGTTTCTTTCTGAAAATTAAGTTCGTTGATTATCTGGGTAATGTAGGCGTGACCTGCCGGTTTAATTTGCAGACCGATGTATCTGTCTTTTACTTTGATGAAGAAATCGACGTTATATTTTCTGTCCCATTCATCCGGTGCGGGTTCAATCTTGACACCTAATGCCTGTTCCAATTGTCCGTATATGGTTTGTATTTCTGATTGATAACCGTCGTATGTTCTATTGATTACCAAATTGATCACAAAATCAATACAATCCTGCTCCGTAATACTGTCAATTTCGGCTTTGCATACTTCGCTGATCTTGATAAACAACTCACGTCCTATCTGTTCCAAATGCGCGTGAGAACGGACATGTTTAAAGTAATATTGTTCCCAATCCTTTAAAGATTTAGGACCGCATTTTCTGATTTCCACTGCAACTTTCCCGACTCTCCTGGGTCTGTTGAACTGCCACCGCATATTCGCCTGGTTCACTATCCACTCTTTCGGCATTATTTGGTTGCCCTTTCGGATAAAAATTTTGATTTGTATTTATAATCAAAAGTAGTATCGACGTCCACGAATCCGCTTTTTATGAGATGGGCGTTGATAAATGTTTTGTTCCACAAATAGAGATAGCAAAGCAGGTTATTACTCTCATCATATTTGACATGATCGAATTTTAAGAACACCTTTTGTCCGTGGAGCTTGTTTCTTAAAAACTGAAGAGCCTCTCCATTTTCATCATGCCGTGCTTTCACGCCAAGAAGCCTGATTCTCAGGCCGTTATTTAGGATGAGAACCTCGGGGGTGAGTATTTCCTTCACAGTGTAGTAGGTTTCTCTCTCTGTACTTGATTTGTCGATTTTCGAGCCAAATTGGAGTTGTTTAGGATCGACCTTTTTATCGAAACGAATCGGGTCTTTGAAAGTGTAAGGCAGCTTTTTTATCTCATCCTTGAAATCTTTGAAAGAATCTTTCTGCTTAACAATTTCGAAGGTCGATTCCTGAAATAATGTACCCTGCGTTAGTCCAAGTTTTTCTTTTATGATCGGCAAGAATCCTTCATTGATTTCATATCCGATTGAATTTCTGGAAAGATTTTTAGCTGCTAAAGCTGTCGTGCCGCTTCCCAAAAACGGATCCAAAACGGTGTCTCCTACAAAACTGAACATCTTGATCAGCCTCCGTGGCAATTCTTCCGGGAACATTGCCAGGTGCTGATCCTGTTTCTCACCGGCAAAATTCCAATGGCCGGTGAAATATTGGTTCCATTCCTCCTGCGCTAACTTGGATTGTTCCTTGATTTCTTTAGAAACCTTAGGCGGTACCCCGTATTTTTTGAATATCAGGATAAATTCATAGTCGATCTTGATGATACCACTTCGCGGATATGGGAAAGAACCCATTACAGTGGCTCCTCCAGTTGTATTGCACGTTGTAACTTTCTGCCAGATGATGCTGCCCATATAATCAAAACCAGCACTCTCGCAGAATTTGGTGATTTCCGTCCTTATGGGGATAACTTTGTAACGGCCGTAGTAGACGGAACGGGCAAACTGATCACCAATGTTGACGCACAGGCGGCAACCCCTATGCAGAACACGGTGGCATTCATTCCAGACTAAATTGAGATTATTAATGTACTCTTCATACGTATCGTTAAACCCTATCTGCTTTCCTTTTCCGTAATCTTTCAACTGCCAGTAGGGTGGTGATGTGATGATGAGATGGATTGATTCATCCTGAACTTCTTCCATCTTCCGAGAATCGCCGATAATTATTTTATGTAATGTATTCATTGACGGTGCGAAACTCAGTTTTTTGTCCTGCAATTACTTCTGAGATAGTTGAAAATTTTCATGGGCAGTGTAGATGAAGTTTCTCATGTATTCAATGAATTTTTGACATGAAAAATAGTGAAAGAGGCATGTATGGTTTTTGGTAGGTGCACTTTGATCAATGCTTTTTCTATCTACAGCTTTCTGGAATCGTTAATATTCGGTGTTCGCAAAACGTATGCGATTTAAAATGAAAATAGATAATACGTCTTGACATTTTTTAACTTTGCTATTACTTTTAAAATCAGATAGTTACTACAGCACCACGTACCCCACTGGTAAAATTCAAATTTTCTCTTCATGATGAACCAGACATAAGTTAATATTCCAAGAGGCATCATCGATAGTTATTTTTTTAAACCTCAGATCTTTTGATTTTCGTAAGGTAGGCCATGCAATGAAGAAGAAGTGGCTTTTTCTCCCATTATGCCTTGCAGTGGCAACCGCACTCGCTGGCTGCGGTCCCATAAATCTTAATCTAAGGCCGGACGTTCCCAATCTTCACATCTACGATCGGATGCCGGTCAGGGTTGCATTACTGGTTCCCGAATCCACGCGTAATTTTTCTATGGGAATAAAAGAAGAGAGCGGCTGTCTCGGCCAGCAGGATATAGCACCGATGAAAAGCTACGGCGAGGTCTTTGAAGAGACGGTAAATGGTGTGTTCTCCCAGATCTTTAAAGAAACGGTTCTTGTAAGGCAACCTCGGGTACAGGGGTACGATTTCACCGTAGAGGCAACGATGGATTATTTTTCCTACAGGCTTGGTTGCCTGATATCACCGCCCATTTTCTCTTACACAGTAAAAGGTGGTATGCGGGTGCTTGATAGCGGTGGCCGGGAGATATGGCGCAGCAAGACTACATCAAAAAAGGTGGATATCAACGTCATGCCGATGGCATTCTCCCCTGCCGGTATATATGAACAGATGGCAAAAGATATTTCGGCAGTGATAGCGTCCCTTGCCGGGGGATGGGGATATGAGTTGAAGACGTCGCCGGATGTCCAGCAGCTCGCGATGAAAAAAGCCCCCACTGTTGTAATGACCACGCCCATCTCACCATCCGGTGTAAAAGGAGCATCCCCTAACAAATTCTACAGTGCATACGAAAATAACCCGAAACTCAAGCGGGAATGGATGAAGCTGGATGATTCCAGGTGGATAGAGAGCTATCCGGACGGCACTGTGGTGGCCTACAAAGTCATTGGTTCCAATACAGTCGATGAGCAAAGCGGCGTTGTAGTGCGCCGCCTTCCCGATGAGAAGCTGGATGTCTTTATACCGGACATGGGAAATAAGAACATGTGGACGAGTTCGCGAAAATTACCCGACGGCGAATGGAAATATGTGTCTGCCATGGAGGGGATAGGCGACAGCTCAACCACATTGCGACCTCAGAAAGTTCCCTCATCGCCGGAGAAGAAAGAGGTAGCTTCCCTTCCCGACGGCACGCTTGTTTCCGAACAGCCACCGGGGGCTGGCGGCATTCCGGAGAAGAAGGTACAGCCG
>VGTB01000002.1:0-47500 GCA_016874835.1 Deltaproteobacteria bacterium
TTCAACGGAATTTATGGCTGATCAATCCATAGCCTGTACCGACATCATACATAGATTTGATTGCCTCTGTGATATAGAGCTTCGCCTCTCTCACTGCCTCGAACACACTTTTCCCTTGAGCGAGAGCTGTGGCAATGGCAGCGGAGAGAATGCATCCCGTTCCGTGTATTTCCTTTGTGCGTATCCTCTCGGCGGAAAACGTATGGAACCTTTCCCCGTCATAAAGAATATCCACCGCATCACCAGTCAGGTGACCTCCCTTCAACAGCACATTTCTGGCACCGCACCGGACGAGAAATTCCGCCGCCTTCATCATTTCCTGTACGGTATGAATTTCCATCCCTGCCATACCCTCAGCTTCGGGGATATTGGGCGTTACCAGGAGGGCGAGAGGAACCAGCTCACCAAGGAGAACCTCCCTGACCTCGCCGCTGAAAAGTGCCGTGCCTCCCTTCGCCGTCATCACAGGATCAACCACTACTTTGTCAATATCATACTGCCTGATCTTCCTCGCCACCGTCTTTGCAATTTCCGTGGTCATGAGCATCCCCGTTTTGGCGGCATCCACGCCAATATCACCGACAACCGCGTCGAACTGCATTTCCACGAATGAAGGTGGAACTTCATAAATACCAAGCACTCCGTGCGTGTTCTGAGCCGTGAGAGCAGTAACGACACTCATTCCCATTCCACCCAAAACGGTGATCGTTTTCAAGTCCGCCTGAATTCCCGCTCCGCCGCTGGAATCAGAACCCGCTATGGTTAAGACCCTTGCCGGCTTCATGTATCCTCCTCAAGGAAGATTTCCCGTTTTAAAATACCTGATCACCAAAAGCTGCCCGGTACCCACTTTCACGATACCCCTGGACGCAATCAAACGATTGCTTATGCCATAGGGCACCCCCATCTCCATCACTCCGTTTTCAAGGGGATACTCGAACCCCTCAAGGCGAATGCCCGTAGCCATGCCGGAGACGGGAAGAAGCGATACGGTCTGTCCTTCTTCTCCCTCGATGATATGCTCCCCGGTCACGAGGAATACCTCACACCACTCATCAACCAACAGGACCTGTATGCCCTTCTTCTCACCTGCAATCAGCAGCGATATGTTGGCAAGCACATGATCTATACGGGTGCCGAAGGCACCGAATATATAAATCTTCTCAGGCTCCATTCCGAATGCATATTCCAAGGCCAGCTGGGTGTCCGTCTCATCCTTTTTTTCCGGATACCTGAGTATCCGGCTCCCCCGCTCCTCAAAGTAGCGGGTGATCTCTCGACTGAGGGAGTCCATGTCCCCTATAATCACACCGGGTATCAGACCAAGGGCATGCATATGTCTTGCCCCACCGTCAGCACAGATTATCTCCACAGGGTCCAGCTCGGCTATCTTTACGCGTAAAAAATCAGGATCCCCTATCTGACCCCCAGTGATGACAAAGACAACCTTTTTCATGGACATTCCCTCTTTACGATGAAAACAGCCTCCGCATATTCCCCCCTTTAGAAAGGGGAGGCCTTAACCTTCTACTGAATTGTAAATGGTATTATTCTATCAAATAACTGCCACAAAGGAAATTTATATCGGGAGTGAGTATTGACCTGCCCGGGGCGGGGGTAGAAGCTTTTGAAATATGACGCAGCGCGTCAATGCAATTCGGAATCCCTCAGGCAATTCTGAAGACGTTCTTGGTATTTTGGGAGGTTACATATGCCAGTTCGTCAAAAGAAAGGCCTTTTATCTCTGCCACTTTTTGAGCAGTGTGAATGATATAGGCCGGTTCATTTCTCTTTCCCCGGAAGGGATGAGGGGTCAGGTAAGGCGCATCCGTTTCCAGAAGAAGACTGGTCAGGGGAATGTTTCTCACCACTCCCTGAAGTGTATCTGATTTTCCGAACGTGACCGCACCGGGAATGGAAATATGAAATCCCATATCGAGGCATTTCCTGGCCATCCTGTCGTCCCCGGAAAAACAATGGACAACCCCCCCCTGCACCCCCTTCCACGATTTCAGCATTTCCAGGGTTTCCCTGTGTGCTTCCCGATCGTGGATGATGATCGGCAACCCGATTTCCCACGCCAGCTCCAACTGTTCGCCAAACCTTCGTACCTGCACATCACGGGGAGAAAGATTGCGGAAGAAATCGAGACCGATTTCTCCGAAGGCGACAACCTTTTCCCTCTTTGCCATTACTTTCAGTTCATCATAGGTAGACTGGCCTATGCTCTTGACTTCATGAGGATGAATACCAATCGCCGCATAAACAGCTTTATACTTCGCCGCAATGGAAATCGCCTTTCCACAATCATCGAGGGTCGTACCGACCGTAATGATCAAATCGACCCCCGCAGATTCTGCCCTTCGGATGACCGCCTCCCTGTCGCGGTCAAACTCTCTCATTTCCAGGTGCGCGTGCGAATCAATCAGCATCGTCAATCATTTCGACCAACAAATTTTCAGATCCCGATGTCACTCTACGGTGACCTCATCCGCACATGAGGAAACGTCGGGAAGACCCGAAAGATATTTCTGCAGTTTCTCCTCGGAAATTTCACCATCCAGCAACTTTTTAGTGATTATTCTCTTATCAGTTTCACCTTCGCATCCTACATATTTATCTTTCATGATGGCTCCTCCCACGTGATAATATTTTCAGGGCATTTTTTTTATTATATTTTTCTCATTTTTTCAACAAATACTCAAGAATGGTAAACTCCTTGACAGGGCCGATGACATTCTATAAGTTTTCAAAAAGTCACTGAACTGAATATTGCACAACAATATTCATTTCTTTTCAGAAGTGCTTCTGATAACCGGAAGACACGGATACGCTATGAACTCGGGACCGGTGCCACATACACGTAAGTGGCCATGGCATGGTTGGCTTGGTGCAGGACTGGCCGTCACCTTCTGGATACTCAACTGGACACTGTCAGGACCCCGCACCCACTGGGGGTTTTTCCCCATGTGGCTGGGGTACTGTCTTACCGTGGACGCGCTCGTTTTCAAAAGAAAAGGAGATTCCATGCTTACCCGCAGTCCCGCGGCATACATCGCCCTCTTTTTCCTCTCGGTACCGGCATGGTGGCTTTTCGAAGTGATCAACTGGCGGACGCAAAACTGGTATTACGTAGGTGAAGAACATATATCGGACATTGAATATTTTCTGCTGTCTTCACTGAGCTTTTCCACCGTGATGCCCGCCGTGTTCGGAACAGCGGAACTGGCCGGTACTTTCCTCCGGATGAAAAAAATAAATCGCGGCCCCGCGCTCACACTGACACCGGCAGTGTTGCTTTCACTCTTTATCGCCGGAGTGGTCATGCTGTTTCTGCTCCTTGCCTGGCCCATCTATTTCTTTCCCTTCGTCTGGCTTTCCCTGTATTTCATGCTGGATCCCCTCAACGTCTGGCTCGGAAACCGGTCACTACTCCAGTATATCGCTCATGGTGACTGGCGACCGGTAATCGCCCTATGGGCAGGATGTATCGTGTGCGGTTTCTTCTGGGAGATGTGGAATGTCTATTCCTTCCCGAAATGGATTTACCGCATCCCATTCTTCGATTTCCTGCACATTTTCGAAATGCCCATACTGGGGTATCTGGGTTATTTACCCTTTTCAATGGAGCTGTTCGCGCTGTACCATTTGACAACGGGTTTCATCGGGATTAGAAAGTTTCAGGACTATATCCAGGTGTCCCCCGGAGAGGACAAACGCATCTAAAATCATGAACAGGTCGATAATTTGCCCACCGCAAAGTAGGAGAACGCTCTTATGAAGATATCAACGATTGAACTCTTCCATGTGTCCGTACCGCTTAAGCACACCTTCTGGCCTACATGGATTCCCGGCTATCCGCAAACCCACAATAACTTCACCCTCATAAAAATCATCACCGATGAAGGCATCGAGGGATATTCCGCAGGAACCGCCATGGGAACGGAGAGACAGGGACTGGGAGACCTGATAGGGGGCTATCTGATCGGCGCCGATCCCACAGATATCGACAGTGTTCAGGGTCTCCTGAAACAGGCGGGCTCCCTGGGATGGCGTAATTTCTGGATCGAGCCGGCCTGCTGGGATATCATCGGAAAGAGCCAGGGGAAGCCTGTATATGAAATACTCGGTGGCATGGCTAAACCCATTCCCGCATATTGTTCTACCGGTGAGATGCATGAACCCGAAAGGAGGGTGGACGAGCTCTTCGCCATGAGGGCACGGGGATTCCGGACAGCCAAGCTCAGGGTAAAAAACAGAGAACTCAAAGATGATATAAGGCATATAGAACTGATCAGGAAAGGGGTCGGAGACTCTCTTGTCCTGGGTGTGGATGCCAATCAGGGTTGGCTGGTGACGATTGTGGATAAGATCCCTGCATGGGATATGGAACGGGCGACTGAGTTCGCGAAAGCCTGCCGTGTCAATGACATTCAATGGCTTGAAGAACCACTGGACTCAAAGGACTACGATGGCAACGCGGCTCTTAAAAGAATGGCCATAGTGAAGATCGCCGGGGCGGAACTGAACTACGGCTGGGACGAGATTAAGATCATGTTTGAGAAGGACTGTTTCGACATCTACCAGCCTGATGCCACCTTTGCGGGAGGCATCGCCCAGGTGATGAAAGTAATTCACGCCTGCCGGGAAAAGGAAAGAGCATTCACACCCCACACCTGGACAAACGGGATCGGGTTCTACATCAACTGGAACATGGCCCTCGCGGACAGGAGAAACACGCTCCCCCTGGAGTATCCCCTGGAAGAACCCTCGTGGGTGCCGGAGTTCAGAGAGGGTATCATAGATCCCGTATTCCCCGATCAAGACGGCATGCTCCAGCCATTCACGAAACCGGGACTCGGGTTCGAAATCAACCAGGGCCTTCTGAGAAAGTACGGAAAACGATTCTTTAAGATCACCGAAACCCGGCTGAAGCTCAAGATAATCAGACAGAAAGGCATCAAAGCGGCTCTCAGCCTCAAGAAAAGGAAAGAGAGCCAACAGAGATAACATCGGTATCCCTCTCATATGAAAAACTGGTTTCAAAGTTATTGCAAGACAAATGAAGTCTCTTACAATCGCGGAGGTAAACCATGAACTACCAATACATCGCCTTTGGTCAGGCTAATGCCATCGGAACGATCACGCTCAATCACCCGGAAAAAAGAAACGCCCTTTCCCTCAACATGATCAGAGAGCTCCATACTCTCTTAGACGACCTCAAAGAGCAAAGCGACATAAAAGTTGTGATCGTCAGAGGTGCGGGCAAGATATTTTCCTCAGGTCATGACCTTTCGGAAATGATCAACCGTTCATTGACAGACTACAGGGAAGTATTTTACACGTGCAGCACATTCATGCAGAAAATACAGGACATGCCGCAACCCTTCATCGCTCAGGTCCATGGTATAGCCACCGCTGCCGGTTGTCAGTTGGTCGCTGCCTGCGATTTAGCCGTCGCGGAGGAAGGAGCGCTTTTCGGAACCCCCGGTGTCAGGTTGGGCGTTTTCTGTACAACCCCGGCAATACCCGTAGTCCGCGCAGTGGGAAGAAAACGTGCCTTGGAAATGCTCTTCACCGGACGTCTCGTTCCTGCCAGGGAAGCGCAACAATGGGGGCTTGTCAACAGGGTCGTCCCGTTGGAAAAGCTGGAAGAAGAAACGAAGGCGTTGGCCGAAAAGATTGCCGAGGCAAGTCCCCTTACTCTCCAGATAGGCAAGCAGGCTTTTTACGCCCAGGTGAATCTGAGTGATGCCCAGGCCTACAACCTTGGCAACGAGGTTATGATAAGCAACCTCTTTGCTCAAGACGCCAGGGAGGGTATCTCCGCATTTCTCGAAAAGAGGAAACCTTTATGGACGGGGAGGTAATATGCCGCTTTGCCGGATTTCAGCGTACCACGGCGTTTGCCGAATATTCCTGATACTCACAGCAGCAGCAATCTTATCCGGCTGTACTGCTCACTACCTCAAGAATCCTAAATCGGAAACCGTTCCGCAATATCAGCTTTTGAAAAACAAGTTATCTTCCGGGGATCGTTCCGACAGGCTCCTTCTCATTCTCGCCTTCTCCGGCGGTGGTACTCGCGCCGCGGCTCTCTCCTATGGAGTTCTGGAGGCCATGGCCAGGATCGAACTGCCCGGTCCCACCGAGTACGTCGACAAAAAGCCTTCTCTGAAGAGGCGATCTCTGCTGGATGAAGTTGATGTGATTTCCTCTGTATCCGGCGGCAGTTTTACGGCGGCCTATTACGGACTGCATGGCGAAAACATCTTCAAAGACTTTCGATCCCGCTTTCTTATTCAAAATCACCAGACGAACCTCTTCCTGAGTGTTGTGAACCCCATGAACTGGCCAAGGCTCATGTCGCCGCGCTTCGGGAGGAGTGACCTTGCCCAGGAATACTACGATTCGGTGCTCTTCCAAAACGCAACCCTGGGCGATCTCATAAAGGGAAAGGGGCCTGCTGTCTTTATTCTCGCCACAGACGCCATCGACGGCCTGAGTTTTTCCTTCACACCGGCTCAGTTCGCATTGATATGCTCTGATTTTGAGAAATTCCCCGTTTCCCGTGCGGTAGCTGCATCCGCTGCCGTCCCGGGACTCTTCACGCCGATCATACTGCGAAACTATGCCGGTCAGTGCAATACAAAGACACCGACCTGGATGTCACAGGCCATCGGTAATCCCGACGTGACTAACCGGGCTTATCATGTAGCCCTGAGAATGAAAACCTATCTCGATCCTGAATCCAAACCATATATCCATCTGGTTGATGGCGGTGTGTCGGACAACCTCGGCCTGCGCGGTTTTATGGATTCCATCGCAATCCGTGGAGGTTTTAGAGAATCGCTCGAAATGGCAGGCCTTGAAAAGACCGGACAGGTCGTATTCATCATTGTTGATGCCGCAACCAAGACAAAAGCTCACTGGCATCTCTATGACGAAATCCCGGGTTTGGGGGACATAGTGAGGGCATCATCATCTCACATGATCAACAAATACAACTTCGAGATCATCGACTCCCTTCGGCGGTATACCCTCGAATGGTCCGCTGGAGATCTCGCCGCCGGACGGAGGCCGATCGATTTCTCCATCATCCACATAGCGTTCGACTACCTCCCGGACAGAAAGGAACGCGAATATTTTCAAAATATCCCCACCACCTTATACCTGTCGGAAGAACAGGTCGACAGGTTGAGGGATGTTGCCGGTCGTCTTCTCCGCTCATCCGAAACATTCCGGAGGCTGGTAAGAGACCTGGGAGGAAAAATTCCCGATTGACAGAGAACTGCCTTTTAGGAACAGCGGAAGCATATAGGTCTCTGCTTCTTCACAAAACAAAGCATCAGGCAAATCTGAATATTCTTTAAGCTTTCTATTGATAATCCTCATTGATATTTCAACAGATCGCCACGTCACACCACGGCTTTGCCTTGTGGCTTCGGTTCACACACTCTTCGCGATAACCTGAGAGTAATTATGCAAAGACTTTAATACTTGACATTTATTCCACAGGTACTGAACCAATTATTTCATCTCCCTGATGACCTTCCCTTTGCTTAAGAATGACAGACCATAGTTTGTTTCACAGTTCACCATCACCGATTCCACTAAAGGCTCCGTGACGGCAACATCCGAAATCCGTTCGATCAAAAAATTGGCGCCTGTTCCACTCTGGTCACTCTTGGGAATAAAAAAGGTCGTTGCCCCCAAGGGACCTAATATACGCTCCTGTGTTGTAAATTCTTTCACCAATTTCCCATCATTGTCAAAATAAAGAACTCTTGTGACCCTGATAGAATTTTTCACATCCGTATTGTGTATGGCAAGAAATGCACTCAAATCGAACAGTCTTCTATTGTCCCGACAGGGAATATTCGAATAAATCGGAACATAAAGTACCTGCCCTTTTACCTTGTTCACATCTGAATCTTTAATTGTCAAATGATCAACAGAAAATTCCATATTTGGCTTTTTTTATCGCTCACGGGCGCCGTATTACTTGTGCATGACAAAAGGTTGATGGTTATCAAAAGTATGAACAGTATTTGGGACGCTCTCCTCATGTAATCTCACTCCTTTCTTAAGGTATAAATATCAGGTATGTTTATCTGCACTCCCGTCTCTATTCGGCACATTAAAGAGACGAATCACATTTTTAATCTGATTTGGTTCGCCGACAACAAAGAGAATATCCCCGGCATGAAAGACGGTATCGGCCGCCGGGTTGGACACAACCTCACCTTTCCGGCGCAGTGCCAGTAATGACACCCCCATTTTTTTCCTCATCTCCGTCTGGGCAAGAGTTTTGCCGATAAAGGGCGACCCTTCGGCGATGCGGAAGGTCTTGATCTCCACATCCGGAAGGCACAATTCAATGTCCAGACAGGATGTAGCCTCGCGGGAAAGACTTCGCAGCATCTCATAATGCTCCAAGCGGATTTCCGTCACAAACTTCTCGATTTCCTCCTTAGGCATGAGGTATTTTGCCAGAACCCGGCTGAAGATTTCCACCGATGTTTCGAACTCTTCCGGAATCACCTCATCCGCGCCCAGTTCGGAAAGGGGGACCATTTCCTGGAGAAAACGCGTGCGGACCACTAAATAAAGCTTCGGATTCAGCCGCCGGGCAAGCTCTGTAATCCTCCGCGTCGCAGCGGGATCATTGATGACCACCACCAGGGCTCTCGCCGCTTTAATATTCACATGCTGGAGAATCGCTTCCTGGGTTGCATCACCATAATATATCGGCTCACCCTTTGCCCGCTCTTCTCTCACCACGGTCGGATTCATTTCGGTAATCACATAGGGAATGCCGCTGAACTTTGCGGCACGTGCCAGATTCCTCCCATTGAGACCGAATCCCACAATAATCAGATGGTCCTTTATATGTACCTTCTCTTCATATGTTGCCGGATACGACCCCTTCTTGATTTTTCTGGGCAGAGGTAATTCGAGAACGAATGACGCAATCCGGGGGGCAGCAGAGAGGGCCAAGGGCGTTGCCATCATCGTTAAGACGGATAAGGCCAGGAATCCCTGATTCATATCGCCGGTAAGCAGACCATGCTGAATGGCTTTCTCCGAGAGAATGAACGAGAATTCACCGACCTGACTGAGGGAGGCGCCCACCAAGATGGCTGTCCGCAACGGCAGGCCCAGGAATACCGAAACAAGACCGGCAACCAGCGCCTTAAAGGCCATCACAGCAAAAGCCAGAATCGAAAGAGAAAGATAATGCTCGATGAAAAACCCCATATTGAGCAACATTCCAACGGAGACAAAGAAGAAGCTCATAAACACATCGCGAAATGGCAGAACATTTCCAAACGCCTGGTGACTGTATTCGGATTCGGATATGATCAATCCCGCCAGGAAGGCGCCCAGGGCCAGAGAAAGTCCGGTCATGTGGGTCAGCCAGGCCACAGCCAGGCAGATGGCAATCACACTGAGAAGGAACAGCTCCCGGCTCCTGGTGTTGGCGATACTAAAAAAGACCCGCGGGACAATCCACTTCGCACCGGTGAACACCAATGCAATAATGAAGACAACCTTCGCCAGAAAGAGAAGCAGTGCCTCCGTTCCACCGCTTGCCTCGCCTGCCAGCAAGGGTATACACAGCATCATAGGGACAATGATGATATCCTGAAAAATCAGGATGCCGAGAGCGGTATTGCCCTGTGGGGTTTCTACTTCGGCGCGGTCCTGGAGAAATTTCATGACGATGGCGGTACTGCTCAGGGAAACCAAGAAACCGATCAGAAGCGACTCCCCGATGGTCTGTCCAAAGTATCTGGATATGGCAAAAGCAATTAATATCGTGAGTGACACCTGAAGGGCGCCGCCGAGAAGGACGGGTCTCCTGACCTGAAGCAGGTTCCGGAAGGAAAATTCCAGCCCGATCGTAAAAAGCAGCAGCACCACACCCACATCAGCCAGAATTTTGACGGACTCGATATCCCTGACCAGTCCCAGTCCATGGGGACCGGTGACCACCCCGGTGAACAGGAATCCCACAATAATGGGAACCCGCATCTGGAAACAGAGATAGAGGACGACGACAGACAGTCCCACAATAATTAGAATATCGCCCAGCAAAATCATTTGAAATATTCTCTCCCAGAAAAGAGAAACGATCACGAAGTGAAAAGAGACTGACCGTCGGGTAAAATAAAAAGAGCCGCCAAATGATTATCTATTAGATGGCGGCCCGACCAACTAAATTTCCTCCAGAGGTATACCCCTGAACCCTGATTCTGTATTCAATTATATATCAAGTTACATGATTAAATCCTGTATGTCAATTTCCCCATTAAATCCCTAAATCAACAGACATCTGATCATAAACACTGCTTCGCTCGATGCCGCGTTGATAGAGTCAGCAATGCCGCCGGATGAGATTATCATAAATATTCATCAATCGGATTCTGTTACGTATAGCTTCCTGAAAGTCTCACTTCATTAATTTGTCAAAATATAGTAAATTTCAACCGGAAATGAGTGATCGAAAAAAAATACTATTGTTAGATAATAGTAATAGAATTTTGACTTAAATATAGTACATGTGTTCTGGGGGCAGGTCAAAGCAGTAATAAAGAAATTACTGATACTGAAAAAATTGAGCAATACAGCCATGAAAAAAGTACAAACAGAGGATGCCTGTTTCGCTTTAGTGGAATCGACGTCCGACTCAATGTATTTAGTGGACGAGAATTGCAGATATCTGTTTATCAATAGTCAGCACTTATCGAGATTAGGTATGTCGAAGGCTGATATCATTGGCAGGCCATATGGGGACTTTCACTCGCCTGAGGACACAAAAATATTTGCAGAAAAAGTTAAACAGGTTTTTACAACAGGCAAATCAATCCAGCATGAGCATCAAAGCGCAAGGGATAATAGATATTTCCTCCGGACCTTCAGCCCAGTCAGGGAAGTCGGATCTGGGGGAAAATTTACAAGTTTGGCCGTTGTTTCAAAAGATATTACCGAACACAGGCGGGCAGAAGAACTCTATAAAACACTCGCAGAAAGCTCCTTTGCTGCTGTCTTTATCGTGCAAGACGGGAAGTTCTGCTTTATTAACACCAGTGCCATTGCCTATGCCGGATACAGCGCGGAAGAGCTTATAGGACAGGATTCCGACATCATCGTTCACCCGGAAGACAGAGAGAAGGTGAAGAGGTTGTCCAAGGAAATGCTGGTCGGGGCGCGCAACGCGGCATTCGAATTCAGGATGGTGACCAAACAGAATGACATCAGATGGATTTCGCAGACAGTGACGCCTATCCAGTATGGCGGGAGGCCTGCTATCCTGGGCAATGCCATAGACGTTACGGAGCTCAAGCAGACCCAGGAAGCGCTTAGAGAAAGCGAAAGATTGCACGACATCATCCTGGGATCGCCGTTTCCCGCGTTTGCAATCGGGAAGGACCATAGGGTCGTGCACTGGAATAAGGCAATGGAAGAGTTAAGCGGAATCAAGGCTGAAGAAGCGATTGGGACAATACAGGAATTGAGTGTGTTTTACGGCACAGAGCGGCCCTGCATGGCGTATCTTCTGGTAGATGAGCTTGTAGAAGCGATTCCCAAATACTATGCTGGGGAGTATGCCAAGTCCAGTTTTATGGAAGAGGCGTATGAGACAACGAATTTTTTCCCTGAAATGGGCGAAGGAGGCCGGTGGCTTCGCTTTACCGCTACGGCAGTCAGGGATTCAAAGGGGGATGTGATCGGTGCCATAGAGACCCTTGAAGATATAACGGAGCGTAAACAGGCTGAAGTAGCCATTCATAAAGCCCATGAGGAATTGGAAAGTCGGGTAGAGGAAAGGACTGAGGCACTGAGACAATTAAATATCGAACTGAAGCGTGAAATAGATGAACGTATACTGGCAGAGAAGGCTCTAAGGGAGTCGCGCGAGGAGCTCCAATTCCTCACTTCCGAACTCATCACTGCGCAAGAAAATGAGCGACGGAGGATTTCCCGGGAGTTGCATGACGAACTGGGGCAGTCCCTCGCCGGCTTGAAGATACATTTAGTGGCAATTGAGGAAAAATTTCGGAGAGACCAGCAGACACTGAAAAAGCAATGTCAGCGTCTTCTCTCATATGTAGATGAGATCATTGAAAATGTCCGAAGGCTCTCCAGGGATCTGAGTCCTGTTTCACTGGAACTTATGGGTCTTTCATCATCCCTTAATTATTTGTTCAGTGATTTCAGCGAACATCATCATATAGATTGCACATTAGATATCGACAAGATTGATAATTTATTTTCAAAACAATCTCAGATTAGTATTTATCGAATCTTCCAGGAATGTTTGACAAATATAGCCAGACATTCAAAAGCCACTCATTATTCAGTGGTAATCAAAGAACAAGGTGATCATGTTTCTTTCATGGTTCAAGATAATGGAAAAGGTTTCAATGTAAAAAAAATCCTTGCCCGAAAGACCAGCCAAAGGGGGATTGGTATAGCTGCAATGCAGGAACGGGTGAGGATGTTGGGAGGATTGCTTGATATATGGAGCCGGGAAGGTTTAGGAACTCGAATAACATACAATATTCCTATTGACACAATAAAGATTATAAAGAGGAGTGCTATATCAAGTCACAGCTAACGATAATCCAATCTCATGTTATGAGACGATTAAAATAATAACTATCTTCTTTTCGCAAAAAGATGATTATAGAATTTTACATTACATGGTGCTAATCATCCGGAGAGAGTTGTGGGGAAAAATGTTTATTATCTATAAATATAATTGTTTGTGTCAGTAAAGACACGAGGGAATATTTATGAATGTTAGAATTCTCGTGGCTGACGATCATAACATTATACGGGAAGGTCTGATATCTTTGCTGGAAAAGCAACCCGATATGGAAGTGGTAGGAGAAGCGGGAGACGGGCGTACCACAGTACGATTGGCCCGAGAGCTCCTGCCCGACGCGATCATTATGGACGTCACTATGCCGGATCTGAACGGCATTGAGGCAACCCGCCAGATTATGAAAGACCTTCCCATGGTCAAGGTGATCGCTTTATCCGTGCATTCCGACAAGCACATAGTCAAGGGCATGCTGCAAGCCGGGGCGTCCGCTTATCTGTCGAAATATTCAGCCTCGCAGGAACTGATAAAGGCCGTCCGGTTAGTCATGGCCGATAAAATCTATTTGAGTCCCGAGATTGCCGGGATTGTGGTGGAAGATTATAAATCATCGGGTTCAGATAGCACCTCTGTTTTTACCGTACTGACGGCCAGGGAGCGGGAGGTACTGCAACTGTTCGCCGAAGGCAAGAATTCCAGACAAATTGCCGCCGCGCTTTATATCAGTTTAAAAACCGTGGAGGCCCATCGCAGGCAAATCATGAATAAGATGGGCTTTAAAAGCTTGGCAGAGCTTATCAAATACGCACTCCGTGAAGGACTGACGTCTTTGAACCCCTGATCACTTTTTGAACTAAAGCACCGCACCCTCCTTAAACGCCCCTATTTCCTTCCATATGCTCATAAAGAATTAGCCTTGGGAGGTTGTATAATTAGCGGTCTGCCAATAGACTGATTAAGATTATTTAATTAAAATCATCATAGATAGACAATAAGGTCAAAACCCTTGGTGATGTAAAAATTTCATTGCCAGAGGAAGGTGCCTGCGGACAAGGCAGCAAAATTATATGATCTTGTCATGCAACTTAGGCAGCATGTTGTAAACCAACCAGGTTATATATCAGGGGAGTCTTTAAAGAGTATAGACAAGCCGGATGTATATCTGGTTATCAGCGCATGGAACGGCATTGATGAATGGAAGGCGTGGCTCGCAAGTGAAGAAAGGGCTGAGATTCAGAACCAGATTGACACTTTGCTCGGGAAAAAAACTGAATACGATATCTATGAATACCGTGGGTAAGAAGACATATCAGTTTAAAGCTGTGTGATCAGATTTATGCAAATACAGCCTTCCCACAAACAGAAGGGGGTTGATGCAGGGGAAACTTTTTGTCGGCCCAATTCATCCTATGGGATCGTTTCTCAGAATAGGCATACTGCGAAATCCGAACTCTGGGAGAAACCGATATGGAACAATCATTAGAATCAGATGGATTTGAAAAATCGATGTTTTTGGCTGAGTCAAAAGGTTTTCTCACCTACGATGATGTAAGCGGTTTGTTGCCATCGGACGTCTTATATTCTGATGAGCTCGATGATATCTTCATGTTCTCTGATGAGAAAAACCGTGACATTATTGATGAGTTCAAAGGGAAACAACTTGTTGTTAAAAAAGGAATTGATTCAAATATAGATACTCAAAGAGAAGATCCGTTTGATCTCATAACTACTACAAGGAATACAGATGACCCAGTTAAAATATACCTACGTGAGATAGGATGTGTATCTCTACTAAGCCGGGAAGGTGAGGTTGAAACCGCGAAAAAGATCGAAGGAGGAGAGAAGGAGGTCGTGAATGCAATCTTCAGTGTGCCGATTTCAGTCAAGGATGTGGTGGATATCGGTGTAAGACTGAAGAGTGGCTATCTCCACATAAAAAATGTTGTAGCTGATCTTGATGACGAAGAAGGTTTCTTTGAAGAGAGTGCGCTGAGAGAAAGAGTATTGAAGCTTATAGAGAAAATAAATGTTCTGGATAAAAGAAATGGCGTCCTCACGTGGAAGCTCAAGGCAAAGAGTACAGATAAGGTACAAAAAAGTATTAGCAAATCAGAATTAGCAAAAAACACAAGAAGCATTGTAAATCTGTGTAGAAAAGTCAAGTTCAGCAAAAAACAAATGGAAAGGATGATCTCAAGGCTAACGAATTATGTCGCTGAGGGCCAGAAGGCTGAAAATAGTATTCGCATTTGTGAAGAGAAAAAGGATTTATCCCTCACAGAAATGGAAAGAGCCTGGAATAGGATGAAGACATCACCGGAGGAAGAGGAATTTATTGCAAGAAAGACTGGCATATCGATTGATACATTAAAAAAGTGTAAAGCAATTGTCAGCGAAGCAAAAAGGAAGATTATAAAAATTACCCAGGAAACGGGACTCCCTTTACCAGTCTTGAAAAAAGTGATCGTCTCTATCGAAAAAGGAAAAGGGAAGGCAGAAAAGGCAAAAAGAATACTGGTGGAAGCGCACCTGTGGCTGGTTGTGTATATCGCAAGAAAATATACCGTTAAAGGATTGCAACTTCCGGATTTAATTCAGGAGGGGAATATCGGCTTGATAAAGGCCGTTGATAAATTCGAGTACCAACGGGGATATAAATTTTCTACATATGCCACATGGTGGATCAGACAGACGATCCAGCGGGCAATAGCCGAGCAGGCGAGGACCATAAGAATTCCCGTGCTCATGCTTGAAACTGTAAAGGTCCTGAATCGAACCTCCCGGTATCTGGTACAGGAGTTGGGAAGAGAACCTAATCCTGAGGAGATTGCAAGCAAGATGGAGTGCCCTCTGGAAAAGGTGAGAAATGTCTTGAAGCTTGTCAAAGAACCCTTGTCTTTGGAGGCGCCAGTCGGTGAGGAGAAGGACGGTTACCTTGGCGATTTTGTTGCAGATCAAAACAATATGTCCCCATCAGAAGCGGTGATAAGCATGAATCTTGCCCAACAGACAAGAAAGATATTATCAACCTTGAAGCCGAAAGAGGAGATAGTGCTCAGGATGCGTTTTGGGATCAATGAAAGATTCGACTATTCATCAGGGAATATGAAAGATTTAAGTATCAACAGATTACGAATGATGCAGACGGGGGGAAATGGTGGGAGGAAATTAAGGGGTACTCCCGCGCGAAGGGTGTTCAATAATCGAGTGATATAGATATTCTCGAAACGTGAGAATGTGTAAAAAAGGAGGGACAATATGACTATACGAGTTAAAGAAGACGCCAAGGACTGGGTGGCCAAGGCAATAGATTTTTACAGAGCTGCCGGTAAAAGGATCGCTTTGGCTGAATACACAAATCCCGGAGGACGGTTTGTTAAAGATGAATTGTATATTTTTGTGTTGAACCCCAAAGGGACCATGCTCGCACACGGAGTCAATGAAAGGTATGTAGGGGAAGAGTTCGCTGATCTCAGGGATACTGACGGCAAGAGTTTTGTCCGAGAGATCCTCGACACTGCCAACACAAAAGGTAGCGGCTGGGTGGAATACAAATGGCACCACCCGGAAACCAAACAGGTGTTACCTAAGACATTGTATTTTGAGAAGGTCGATGACCTGATTATATGCAGCGGTGTCTACAAGGATTAAATTATAAAATACCCCAATAGGTTTTACCTATCTGGTCATAATTATTCCAAGGGACGCAACCCCGTTGCCAACATATATCTCACCGCGGTAAGGGTTGAATCCACAGCGGGACGATCCTCTGCGGCAAGAATTGATTAACTTTTAAAAAGGAGGGAAAACATGAGTAATCCGTATGAATTAGCGTTTCAAAGATCAATAAAAGACCCCGAGGATTTCTGGAGCGAAGCGGCAGAAAACTGCCACTGGTACAAAAAATGGGACAAGATCCTCGATGATTCCAACAAGCCCTTTTATCGCTGGTTTGTCGGAGGAGAGCTCAACACTTGTTACAATGCGTTAGACTACCACATTGAAAACGGCAGAGGCGACCAGACTGCCCTGATCTATGACAGTCCCGTTACAAAGACGATCAAGTGGTTCACCTATAATGAGTTACGGGACGAGGTGGCCAGATTCGCCGGAGCGCTTGCCGATCTGGGAGTGAAAAAAGGCGACCGGGTCATCATCTATATGCCCATGGTCCCCGAGGCGGTTATCGCTATGCTTAGTTGTGCGCGCATCGGTGCAGTCCATTCTGTGGTGTTCGGCGGATTTGCGGCAAACGAACTGGCAACCCGGATCAATGATTCCAAGCCAAAAGTTATAGTTTCGGCATCCTGCGGAATTGAAGTCAAGAACGTCGTACGCTACAAACCGCTCTTAGACGGTGCCATTGAAATGGCAAAATCAAAGCCCGAACGATGTATTATCCTCCAGCGACCCATGCATCCGGCTCCAATGATACCGGGAAGAGATCTGGACTGGTACAGTATCGTGTCAGTGGCAAAACCCCATGATTGTGTTCCTGTGGCAGCGACGGATCCCCTTTACATTCTTTATACTTCCGGTACAACCGCTCAGCCCAAGGGTGTTGTACGGGACAACGGGGGACATGTGGTCGCTTTGAAATGGACCATGAAAAACATCTACAATGTGGATGCCGGCGATGTGTACTGGGCTGCTTCCGACGTGGGCTGGGTTGTGGGGCATTCTTACATTGTCTATGGCCCGCTTTTCAGAGGCTGCACCACCATCCTTTATGAGGGCAAGCCCGTAGATACACCGGATGCCGGCGCATTCTGGCGGGTCATTTCCCAGCACAATGTCCGAACTCTTTTCACAGCTCCCACGGCGTTTCGGGCAATTAAGCGGGAAGATCCCCAAGCCGAGCTGATGAAAAAATATGACCTGTCAAAATTTTATGCCCTCTTTCTTGCCGGTGAAAGGACTGATCCCGATACCCTGCAATGGGCAGAGAAAAATCTTGGCGTACCGGTGATTGACCACTGGTGGCAGACAGAAACAGGCTGGGCGATCTGTGCCAACTGCATGGGGCTCCATCACTTTCAGGTGAAGCCTGGTTCACCAACAAAGCCGGCGCCGGGCTGGGATGTTCGGGTTGTTGATGAGACTAACAAGGAAGTTAAACCCAAAGAAACCGGTGCGCTGGTTGTGAAACTGCCGCTTCCGCCCGGATCGCTGCCCACCCTCTGGAATAATGACGCCGGCTTTGTCGAAGCCTATCTTGAGGAATTTCCGGGATATTATAAGACCGCCGACGCGGGCTATATCGATGAAGACGGCTATGTGTCCGTTATGTCCCGTACGGATGATGTTATCAATGTTGCAGGGCATCGTCTCTCTACCGGAGCGATGGAAGAGGTTCTGTCTTCTCATCCCGATGTGGCTGAATGTGCGGTACTTGGTGTTGAAGATGCTCTTAAAGGACAGGTGCCTCTTGGCTTTATGGTTCTGAAAGCAGGGGTTAACCGTGATCACGCCCACATTATTCTGGAAGTTATCCATATGGTAAGAGCTCGCATCGGACCTGTGGCATCATTTAAGACAGCTGCCGTGGTAAAGCGTCTCCCCAAAACACGTTCCGGGAAAACCTTGAGAGGCACCATTCAAAAAATTGCAGATAACAAAGAATACAAAGTGCCTGCTACCATAGATGATCCCGCGGTTCTGGGAGAAATAGAAGAAGCCTTGATTTCACTTGGGTATAGTAAGGCAAGGGGAAAATAGAGTTTAATTAAATGTTCCCTTTGCCCCCGATCCCCCTGGCCGGAAGCGTACACCCTAAGCTCCACCTTGCAGACGGGGAACTTCTCGTCAGAGGGGAAAGGGGAGAAGGCGATGAATTCTGAGAACAGCTGCTGATATGCGATTTATTCGGCATGAAAATGGAAGAGTTCCTGTGCCACTCTGGGCGGCCCTCCCGAGAAATCCTTTTCGCCACTGAAGGGTTGGTTCTCCTGGCAGGGTTTGATCAGCATACGGCTCAGGGGAGTTCCCTTCTGGCCATGGTTCCTGCGGGGCGGGGTGGCAGCCTTTACCCACTGGCGTTTAGGAAATGTAGAAACGGGCCTCCTGAAAGGTCTAATCGCCGGGATAATTCTGGGAACTTACGCAGGAGGTTCATGTGCCAATCTCCTGCCGGAATTTACTCTGAGGATAATCTTTGTTGCCTTCCTGATATGGACAGGAATACGCTATCTGAAAGTCCCTGCGCCATCGTATGAATAGTTTCACTTTTCCTTATTATGGCTTCATAGTTTTGCGAAAGGCATTGTTGCATATCCCGTGAAGTGCTTTTTTAGCTCCTTTACCAGAATCTTACCGGTAGAATTGCGGGGAAAGTCTTTCACAAAAAAACCTCTCTTCGGGATCTTGAAGGGGGCAATCTGTCCCTAGAGGGAATTGATCAAAAACTCTTCTGTCATGAAGTGCCCTTCACGAAGTATATTAGTCAGACTTGACGTTAACGGAGATTTTCCGCCGGATCTGAAACGTAGCCTCATCACAACTGCGGCATGTGGAGCTTCTAAAGACGCAGGACTGAAAAAGGGTCGAAGGATTTGTGCAGTCCGCAAAATGAAGCTGCACCTGCTATGTCTTTAATAGGTACCTTCTGGCCTTCTCCTGCAAGCGCCTACATTTTTGCCCCCTGCCATCAGCAGCGGGTGGTGGAGTTTCGGGGAATGGCCATCGCTTGTTTCCATTGGTAATCATTATATCCTGCGTTACCGTGTATCCAAGGACTTGTAGGTGTACTCGGTAAAAATAACGTTCCCCTGCGGTTTACCCCAACGTCGGAAACTTCCTCTCCAAAATCAACAGGTCTGTCTTTCTTGCACGTTACAGGAATCCAATGAGTAATGACCACTTCCATGCTAACCCTGAATATCCCCGGGATGAATGTATCCAGTCATAACGCTTTCAATAATCGTGGTGGAGTATGCGATCATTATCTCATTGACGTATAATAAAAGTACCCCTATACTCCCTTTAAGGAAAGTTCTTGTCAGGAGAATGTAACAATATTCTCACTGCGGCCTGACAGAATCAAGGATCGTATCCTGAGTTCAACCTCCGGGGTGAGGATATATACAAAAGGAAATTATTATGACACGGGGCGACGTCTTTATAGAAATATTTTCGGAATTATCCGGCGAACCCAAAAAACTCATAGCCGAGATGTTGTCCTTTATAGAAATCTCGATGCCTCCCGAACTGCATAGATTCGACAAAGAAATCTCGGACATCGAAGCCGGACAATTGCTTGATGAATTGATGCAGGAGAAAGAAGCCATACTTAATTGGTTCCTTGAAGGGTATCGTCGATTTCTTCTGCGTACGCGGATTCCTCAGGGTAATGCGTGAGTCACCGGTCAATTCATCGGTTATCTCCAGGCAAGCCATCTCGTCGTACTTCCTGATGACGCGAATCATCTTCATGGCGACGGTTGCCTTCGGACAGCGCAGTACGCGGGGAACAGGAACAGGTGATGCGCAGATATCCCGCATATGTAATCATTTCTCTTGCATATGTATTCGGCGGCGGTTCATTGCTGATCTTCGGAACGTTTTGCTATGCGGGATCATTGCACCTGATCAAACTCGGGTTAACCCAGAGTAAAAGGCTGTTGTTGGATTCCTTTCTTTCTCTCGCCTTTTTCCTCCAGCACAGCGGCATGGTACGGAAATCGTTTCGCAACTATCTGGCCCGGTTTGTCCCTGAGGCCTATGTCAGTGCGCTCTACGCCATCACCTCAGGCATTGTCCTCACTGCAGTCGTTATTTTCTGGCAGGAAACATCCGTCACGATTGTAAAAATCGGGGGTGTCCCCCGCTTGTTGCTGAGAGCTGCCTTTCTTGCGTCCATTGCGGGTTTCATCTGGGGAATAAGGGCTCTTGGCTATTTCGATCCGTTCGGCGTCAGGGCAATAGTGAGCTACCTCCACGGGAAAAAACCAAAGGAAATACCATTGACCATCAGGGGACCTTACCGCTGGGTACGCCATCCCCTGTATCTTTTTGTTCTGGTCATGATCTGGTCGTACCCGTATCTCACCTGGGACCGGCTGCTATTCAATATTCTCTGGACTGTATGGATCTACACAGGTGCAATACTTGAAGAGCGGGACTTGGTTGAAGATTTCGGAGATGCGTATCGACAATACCAGAAGAACGTTCCCATGATTTTCCCGGTGCGGATTTCGCCATCCTGGCCCGGTGATGCTGATTAAAGGATGAGCGATTCCTTTAGAGCAGGAGAAGGAATTCTTTACCTGAGTCTCGGATCCAGGGAATCCCTTATTCCTTCACCCAGCAAGTTATATCCCAGAACGGTAATCAGAATGGCCATTCCGGGATAAAGGGAAAGCCACCAGGCAATGTCGATATTGTCCTTGCCGGCGGTAAGGATGTTTCCCCAGCTCGGAGTCGGCGGCTGAACACCGATACCCAGGAAACTGAGGGCGGATTCCGTAAGAATCGCACCGGCGACACCGAGTGTTGCGGCAACAAGGACGGACGCCATCGCATTGGGGAGGATATGTACAAAGATAATCCGCAAATCGCTGGCACCGATTGCTCTTGCCGCCAGCACGAAGTCCCTCTCTTTGAGTGACGTGAAATCCGCCCGGACAAGGCGGGTAATTCCCATCCAGCCGGTTACACCGATGATTATCATGATATTCCAGATGGACGGCTCCAGGAGAGCGATCACTGCCAGGATAAGAAAGAACGTGGGGAAGCAGAGCATTATATCGACAAACCGCATAATCACCGCATCGACCCATCTGCCATAATATCCCGCTACCGCCCCCAGCACGGTGCCGATCAGAATGGCAATTCCCGTTGCCACAAATCCCACTTTCAGCGATATCCTGGAACCCCAGATCATCCTCGTGAACACATCCCGGCCTAACTGGTCCGTTCCCAGGACATGATCCCGCGAAGGGGCTGAAAGCACCTTCTGGAGATCAATCTCATTGGGATCGTACGGAGCTATCCACGGTGCGAGGAGAGAAATGACGAACAGCATGATCACCACGCAGCTTCCCGCCAGGGCCATTTTGTTTTTCGAGAACCTTTTCCAGAAATCCGTCTTCACCGTGACCACCTTTTAAGATACCCTGATCCTCGGATCCGCTACGGCATAGGATACATCTGCAATCAAATTCCCCAGCAGGGTCAATATGGCGCCGATGAAGAGAACCCCCATCACCACGGGATAATCCCTCGCCATGACGGACATGTAAAAAAGCTGCCCCATGCCGGGTATGGCAAAAATCGTCTCAAAAATCACGCTCCCTCCGATGAGTCCCGGAATTGATAACCCCAGGATGGTTATCACGGGAAGGAGGGCGTTCCTGAGAGCATGCCTGTATATGACCACCCTCTCGCTCAATCCCTTCGCCCTGGCCGTCATGATATAATCCTGTCTGATCACCTCCAGCATATTGGATCTCATGTACCGGGAGAGCCCCGCCAGTCCGCCGAACGCAGCGAGCGTCACGGGGAGTATCAAATGCCTTATCAAATCCACAATCGCCATCCCGGGAGGAAGGTATTCATAATTCAGTGACCGGATGCCCGATATGGGAAGCCAGCCCAGATTCACGCCGAAGAGGATCATCAAAAGAAGGGCAAGCCAGAATGTCGGCATGGCAAAACCGATGAACACGAAGATGCCAGTCACCTTGTCAAACAGGGAATCCTGATACACCGCGGAAAGGACACCGATGGGAATGGCGATAATGAGAATCAGGATCAGGGAGAGGACATTGAGTGATATGGTAATGGGAAGCCTTTCCATGATCTTCTCCGAAACAGGCCTGCGGTCCGGCGAAAAAGATCTCCCTAAATCCAGCACCGCCAATTTCTTCACCCAGATCAGGTACTGTTCATGAAGGGGCTTATCAAGATCATACATCGCCTTGAGGCGTTCTCTGTATTCTGCGGATGCCCTCGGATTCATCTGAGTTTCGAGATCAGTGGGAGAACCGGGAGCCAGGTGCATCACCACGAAACAGACAATGGTAATACCTATGAGAAGGGGAACCATGAATATCAGTCTTTTGACGATGTATCTGATCACGGGATAACTCCACCCTTTCTCACCCAAAAAGATTCATGGATTTGATATTTTCCAACATCCGCCACAGGTGCTCCTCCCTGTGGGCCTCCAGGGTGACGATCGGTTTCAGTCTTCTTTTGCGGATCATGTTGAATAAATTCCGGAAGGGGAAATTGCCTTCGCCTGCAGGAAGATGCTCGTCAAGGGTTCCATTGTTGTCGTGAATATGAATCTGCCCGATACGTGATCCGAGTCTCTCCATCCACTCTTCCAGTGGCGCCGTGGAGAATACGTTATAGTGACCCGTATCGAAACAAAAGCAGATATGAGGTGAGGTATACGCATCGAGGAGAAGACCCAGGTGATGGGGATCCGTCTCGTACACATTCTCTAAAGCAATGACGGTATTCATTTCGCGTGCCTGGGTTAAAAAATGACGCCACGTCTTTATGCTGTTTTCGAGCCATGTGTGCTCACTTGACACATAATATCGTCTGTCGAAAGACGGGTGACAGACCACGGAAAGGGGACGAAAGTAAGGAACAAGTGCAAATACCTGCTGCAGCCTGTCCATCGTGATCCGCCGGATTTCGGGATCAACGGCACCCGGTCTTAAATCCATGAAGGGCGCGTGGAAAGTAACCCTCAAGCCCGCATCCAGGAGCTTGTCTGCAATCTCAGCATAATCTTCCTTCCGGTAATGATCCAGGGTAGCGTAGTTGAAGCTGATTTCAGGGTTTATTCCCTCTTTTATCACCCTGGGAAGAAGGCGCTTCTGGAGGATATGAAATGGTATATGAACCTGAACATCCCTCAGTATCTCATGCATGTTCCCGTATCCCGCACAAGACGATTCTTATTGAACGTGACGCTTCGTTTACCACAGGGGTTATATTTTCACAACCGCAATCTGGCAGTGCGTCTGCGGACAACACCCCGTCAATTTTTTTATTGATAAACATGTTGTTTTCATTGTAGAATATATTTAATCACGCACTCAGATGAAATCCGATCATGAGAGAAACTACATCTCGAGGATATCAAGAAACATCAACATAGACTTGCCGAGGGGGTGTTATTGGGGAAAGAAAGTATAGACGGGAAAGAGCGAGTTCTCCTGTGTGTCAATGCTTCTCTTAAAAAAAAGGCAAAAGATTTAATTATTCTCAACGTCAAAGAATTGTCCTCCTTCGCAGATTACTTCATTATCTGCAGCGGCACATCCGACAGGCAGGTTCAGGCCATAGCCTCATCAATCCAGGAAAACCTGAAAGAGTTTGGGATCATCCCTTTAGGTGTTGAGGGTGAGAGACTCGGAAAATGGGTCCTCATGGATTATAACGATGTAATAATCCATATTTTCTACGAGCCCATCAGGCTATTCTACGACATCGAGCGACTCTGGTCAGACGCCCCGCGGATGGAAATCGCTGATGACGTTACCGAATTGACGGCCCTTGACAGAGGGATATGATTTTGAAACGCATACTGGCAGGTCTCGCTGATCTCGTATTTCCTCCACGATGTCTTTCATGCGATGTCATTGTAGATTATCAGAACACCTTCCCTTTCTGCGGATCCTGCTCCAATGAAATTCATTTCATCACCGCACCGCTCTGTTCCCGCTGCGGCATCCCCTTTCCCGGAAGCGCCGGAGGTAACCACCTGTGCGGTGACTGTATCACATCACCTCCGCCTTACTCTGTCGCCCGCTCCCTCGGACGCTATGAAACCATCCTGTTGGAAACCATACACAGATTCAAATATCACGGGAAAATCGCCACGGGAAAAATCCTGGGAAAAATGATGGCAGAATTCGATTATCCTGAATTGAGCATTGCGGATTACTCGCTGATCATGCCTGTTCCCCTCCATCCAAAAAGATTGAGAGAACGGGGTTTCAACCAATCTCTGATCCTGTCCAGAGAAATCATCAAAAAATTTCCCGTTATGCTTGACTTCATGACACTCTCCAGGCATATCTATACGGACCCCCAGATCAATCTGGGAAAGGTGGAGCGGGAATCCAATGTGCGCGGCGTTTTCCGGGTGCGGGACGCCAGGAAGATACAAGGACAAAAAATCATCCTTATCGATGACGTCTATACCTCCGGCAGCACGGTGAAAGAGTGTGCCCGGGTTTTGAGGAACTGTAATGCTGCTGAAGTAGCGGTCCTGACCATCGCCAGGACAGTACATTAAGCACGAAGGAGACACGGTATGAGTAAAATTCATTCCCGGGAAATACTGAAAGAGAAAATCGACCGATTGCGGAAAGAAGGCAAGAAAATTGTCTTCACGAACGGCTGTTTCGACATCCTCCACGTGGGACATACCCGCTATCTCAGAGAGGCAAAAAAGCTGGGAGACATCCTGATCCTCGCCCTGAACAGTGACAGTTCGGTACGGGGCCTGAAAGGAGACAGAAGGCCTCTGATTCCCGAAGAAGAGAGGGCTGACATAGTTGCTTCACTCGAGGCGGTGGACTACGTGACGATTTTTGATGAGCCTACCCCCCTCACGCTCATCGAATACCTGAAACCCGACATCCTCGTCAAGGGCGGGGACTGGAAGGAAGAGGCTGTCGTGGGCAGGGATGCGATAACACGATGGGGAGGCAGCGTGGTCATCATCCCCGAAATAAAAGGTGCATCCACGACAAACATCATCGAAAAAATCCGCGACATATACTGTCAGCATCCCCGCAATGAGATGTAACTCTTTATAATTTCGTACGATATTTCTTATCACCCCCATAGACAATTTTTTCTTTACAAAATGGCTTTCTTTATGTAAAAGGTGCTCTCCAATATACCGAAACACATGTGTTGAGAGAGATGAAAACATCCTTGAAACCTGAAAAATTGCAAGTCTTCCGGTACATGCTCAATCAGAAGATGAACGAGCTGCTTGATGAAGCGGAAAAGACCGTCAACGATATGACCACCGGGAAAGAAAATTTTCCCGACCCCAATGATAGGGCATCTCTTGAATCGGACAGGAATTTCGAACTCCGCATCAGAGACAGAGAGAGAAAGCTCATTGTCAAGATACAGGAGGCAATCAAGAGAATCGATGACGGAGTCTTCGGCATATGCGAGGTCTGCAGCGGCCCCATATCGGAAAAAAGGCTGATGGCAAGGCCGGTAACGACCCAATGTATAGACTGTAAAACCAAACAGGAAAAATTGGAAAAGCTGAAGGGAGAGTGAACGCTTCGACTCACTCTTCACCAATACACCACACTCTGCGTTCATCAACGAAAACACGGTTATACCTCCGCAGAACGATCTTTTATCATCCTTTTTCTCCTTCTATCGTGCCCGGCAGCGGGGAGACATGATGTTCATAGAGGTCGCCGTCAATATCCCCTCCGATAAAACCTTCACCTATGCAATTCCGGAATCACTGAAAACGAGCGTTGTTCCGGGAAAGCGCGTTCTTATCCCCTTCGGCAAAAAAAGAATCACGGGCTACGTTCTCGGAGAGACTTCTGTCACACACCGCGATGACGTAAAAGAAATCGTAGATATTCTCGACTCCGAGCCGCTCTTTCATAATGAGGACCTGAAATTTTACCGGTGGCTATCCCGGTATTATCACTACCCCCTGGGGAAAACGCTTCACGAAATCCTGCCGGGAGGCATTCATCTTAAGAGCAATACGTGGGTATCTCTTGTGACAGAAACATCTGAGGGGATGGATTACAGGCCTTCGTCATCTCAGCAACGTATCCTTGATGTGCTCAACCGCTCCTGCGGCATTCTCCCTCTCAGCATCCTCCGAAAGCAACTGGGGAAGAAAGATTTGGGCAGGGATATCAGCGCCCTCCAGAAAATGGGGATGATCGCCCTCGAGGAGAGAATGGCGAAACCGGGAGTGACCCTGAAAAAGGAAAAAATCATCGCTCTCAGTCACGAACCTCCGGAAGACGCACGGATGACAAAAAAACAGCGGGCACTCATCGAATTTCTTCGCCTCCATGGCCCTTCACCCATCAGCACCCTCAGACGAACCTTCACTAACATCCCTTCCACCATAATCGCACTGGAACAGAGAAGAATGGTTACCGTCAGCGAAAAAGAGGTCTACCGCGGCCATGGCCAGAGAGCCATCATAAAGGAAGGTGACCGACAGATCATCCTGAATGAAGATCAGGATTCAGCCCTCAAAGAAATTACAAGAGGATTGGATGGAAACACGTTTTTCCCCTGCCTGCTCCACGGGGTCACCGGAAGCGGCAAAACGGAGGTATACCTCAGTGCCATCAGAGAGTGTCTCGCGAGAGGGGGAGGGGCAATATGTCTTGTACCGGAAATAGCGCTGACCCCTCAGCTGATGACACGGTTTAACGCCCGGTTTCCGAACGAGGAGATAGCCATCCTTCACAGCGGTATCACGAAATCCTCACGGTATGACCAGTGGCGCCGTATACGAAGTGGCGAAACAAGAGTCGTCATAGGCGCAAGATCCGCAATATTTGCACCTGTAAAGAACCTGAAGCTGATCATCGTAGATGAGGAACATGACACTTCGTACAAACAGGAAGAGCGGATGCGATACAATGCCCGGGACGTCGCGATCATGAAAGCTCAACTCCACCGCGCAACGGTCATTCTGGGTTCAGCCACTCCTGCAATTCATACCTACTACAACACGATAAAGGGAAAATACTCGTACCTCACACTCCCCAGGCGTACGGAAGACAGGCCGCTTCCCGTGGTGGAAATCGTGGACATGAAACAGGAAAAGAAAGTGGAGGATCGGGAATCTCCCCTTATCTTTTCGCGGATGCTCAGAGAAGCGATTCGGGACACCATCAAGAAAGGACAACAGGTGCTCCTCTTTTTGAACAGAAGGGGTTTCCATACATTCATGGTATGCCAGCGGTGCGGCTATGTGTTCACCTGCCTGAATTGCGCCGTGTCCCTCACCTATCACGCCGGCCGCGGAATCATAAAATGCCACTATTGCGATTTTTCCATCAAAACCCCTTCCGAATGCCCGAGCTGCCACGGAGACCGGATCCGCAGTTACGGAGTGGGAACAGAACGATTGGAAGAAGAGGTGAGAAGACTTTTCCCGGATGTGAGAGTAGCGCGGATGGACAGTGACACGACGTCAAAAAAAGGAGCCTACGAACGGATCATAGACGCTCTTCGGAGGAGGGAGATTGATGTCCTGGTGGGAACCCAGATGATAACCAAGGGACATGATTTCCCCGACATCACCCTGGTTGGAGTCATCTCGGCAGACACGTCTCTCAATATCCCCGATTTCAGGGCATCGGAAAGAACCTTTCAACTGCTTACCCAGGTTGCGGGCAGAGGCGGCAGGGGAAAAGCTCCCGGGAGGGTCATCATCCAGACATTCAATCCCGACCATTACGCTCTCATCAAGGCAAAGTCGCATGACTACCTGGGATTCTACGGCAACGAAATCAACCTGAGGAGAGGCATGGCGTATCCTCCATTCTCGCGGATCGTAAATCTTCATGTCTCGAGCTCAAGCAAGAGCCGTGGTATGGAAGGAATAGAAAAAACGAAGCTGATCATAAGAGAAGAGTCGTATGATGCCATACGGGAAGGAAAAATTGAAATCGTTGGTCCGGCGGAAGCTCCCATTCACAAACTCAAAGGGAAATATCGCTGGCAGCTTCTCATCAAGGGAAAGGACAGCCGCATCCTGCATCGCCTGGTCCGCAATATCCTGGAAAAAGCTCACACGACAGGTTTGGATATCAAAGCGGACATCGATCCCCTGAATTTCATGTAATACGAGGACGAACGGACCCGCCGCCGTGTCCCCTTATTGAATATCAGCATCAGTGAAAGGCTGTCATTCCACAGAGTCCGCGATCTCTATGATCCCGAAGACGTTACCCTCCGTATCCCTGCACATAATGAGATACCCGATCCCGGGAAGTTCCTTCTTCGGCTCTATAATCCCACCGCCGTGTTTCTTTACCAGTTCGGCGTATTCGTCAACGGAGGGAACATGGATGATATTCGCGGTAGTGCGAGCGGGATCGGTCCGCTTCACGATGCTGCCATCGATGCCGAGTTCATCCGCGTCACCGGTTGAAACCAGCCAGTAGTCCGTTGGCCCTTTCCATTTTTCGATCTTCCAGCCGAAGACACTCTGGTAGAATTTAATTGCCCGATCCGGATCATCCGCGCTGAGATCGAAATGCACCACTCTCGGCATGAATTAAGTCCTTTTGTAAACGTACTGCAAAAAGTTACCGCATCATACGGGGGGAACCCGACAGCCGTCAGAGCTATACCACAATCGCTCACAAATGCACAAAACTCTTTTCATATATTACCCTTGCAAATATTTTTTTATTCCCCCACAATAGCACATGCGATGGCACGTTTTTCTTCGCAATAATATCTTCCGGGTAAACCCGGCAAAAAGACGGGGAATCGTTGTGTTTGCATTCTCGTATCAAATACCTCTATGAACAAGTTCTGGCTCTGCTTTTTTCCCATATTCATGGCGGTGAATGCCATCGGCGTCTTACCGATGTTCATGAATTTTACGGAAGGGCTCGATCGTCAAAAGATCAGGAAGATCATAGTTCAATCCGTCATCACCGCAACGGTTGTCGCTCTCGTATTTCTCGCTGTGGGGAAAATTATCCTGAATCTTTTAGGAATCACGGTGGCCGATTTTATGATCGCCGGGGGAGCCCTCCTTTTCATCATCTCACTGGACGATCTGCTGGCGGTGGAAAAAAAGTGGAGCCAGATCGATCCCGAGAGTTTAGGTGCCGTTCCGCTGGGGGTACCCCTGATCGTCGGGCCTGCCGTACTCACCACGATCCTCATCCTCATAGGAGAATACGGGCCCGTGGCCACTGTCGCGGCCCTGATCGTAAACATCTTCATCGCCGGTATGACATTCTGGATGTCAGCGCCAATTATCCGTTTCCTGGGAAAGTCAGGCGCAAAAACAGTTTCAAAATTAGGCGATCTCCTGCTGGCTGCGATCGCCGTGATGATGGTGAGAAAGGGGCTCACTATTCTCCTGAGTGGCACCCCTTCTATCCTTCAGTAGCGACGTTACTCCCATCCCCGGCTTTCCCTTGACATGCCCCTTCCGTTTTCCTATAGTGCTTGCCGTTATTCCATACTCAACAACAATACGAGGCAGGAAATGACGAAACCTACAATACTCTTCATGGGAACACCGGAATTCGCAATCCATTCCCTCGACGTCCTTCTCAGGCATGATTACCCCATCATCGGGGTCGTCACTCAGCCGGATCGGCCGAAGGGGAGAGGGAGAACACCTTCACCGTCTCCGGTCAAGGTGTTCGCGGAAAATCACGATATTCCTATCCTCCAGCCGGACCGTGTAAAGAGTGACGATTTCATCGATACCATCAGAAACATTGCACCGGAGATGGTGATCGTCGCCGCCTTCGGACAGATTCTTCCCAAAGAAATTATCGAGGTTCCAAAGTGGGGAGCGCTGAATGTGCACCCATCCCTCCTGCCAAAGTACAGAGGAGCAGCACCGATCAACTGGGCCATCATCCGTGGTGAAAAAAGCACAGGGGTCACCATCATGCTCATGGATGAGGGCATGGATACAGGCGAAATTCTCGCGCAGGAAGAAACCATGATAGGTCCCGAGGAAACCTTTGGAGAACTCAGTAACAGACTTGCGATCACAGGTGCTTCCCTTCTCCTCAGAACCGTGGAGACGATCATTCGGGGAAATATCGGAAAAACTCCTCAGGACTCTGAGCTCTCCTCTTATGCACCGCGGCTGAACAAGGATGATTGCCGTATTCCCTGGAACTCAGATGTTCACCATATCGTCAACCTTATCCGGGGACTTTCTCCCGAACCTTCCGCCCACACATTCCTCGCAGGAAAGCTCCTGAAAATATTCAGGGCCACCTGCTCAGAAGAACCAGTCACCGAACAAGCCGGCAGCATCTGCGGAAAAACGGACAGTGGCCTTAAGGTTGCGGCAAAGAATGGATATGTGTTCATTACTGACGTGCAGATGGAAAACAAAAAGAGGATGTCCGTTCACGATTTCCTGAGAGGTTTCCGCATATTTCCGGGTGATGCTCTGGGTTGAGAGAAATGATGAAAAAATCACCCCGTCTGATCGCCGTGAAAATCTTGAATCAGGTGGAGGAGCGCGGTGGGTTCGCAGAATCCCTTTTGGATGAAATCCTGTCCACTGACCTTCTCACCAATCCCCCTGATAGAAGGCTACTCACTCAGATTGTCTATGGCACCCTGAGAATGAGGGGTCATCTGGATTGGATAATCCGGAAATTCTATCGGCGAAGCTTTGCCTCTATGGATCCAATAACAAAAAATATCCTGAGAACAGGACTGTATCAGTTACAGTTCATGGAGAGGATTCCGGAATTTGCCATTGTCGATGAGGCTGTGGAAATCAGCAAGAATCTCCACCCCGCCGGATCGGGACTGGTAAATGCCATACTGAGAAATGCCATCAGGGGAAAGAATAACATAACCTACCCCGAGCTCGAAAAGGATACGCCGGGACACATCTCTGCGGTGTATTCACACCCTCTATGGATGGTGAAAAGGTGGTTGAAGAACTTCGGCACCGACGAAACGATTGCCCTCTGCCGCGCCAACAACGAGACCCCGCCAATCACCCTGAGGGTGAACAGATTAAAGGCGAACCGGGAAAATGTGAAACGGGAGCTGATCCGCCTCGGTTTCACTGTGAGGGAAACTGCCTTTTCCCCCGACGGCATCGCCATATCGGGCGTCCCGATTCCCTTAAAGCAAATAACCCTATACACACAAGGTTTTATTCATGTACAGGACGAAGCATCCCAGCTCATCTCTCGCTTGGTTGATCCGAAACCGGGCACAGCCGTTCTCGATATATGCGCCGGAATCGGAGGCAAGACGACCCATCTGGCGGAGCTTATGGGAAACCGGGGAAGCATTTTAGCCACTGATATCAGTGAGGCGAAACTCTTGGCCCTGAAGAAAAATACAGAGAGACTGGGTGTCACCATCACAAGCACACGCGCGGATGATGCCACTCGGGATATGGGTGAAACCTTCCACGGCATTTTTAACGGGATCCTCGTTGACGCCCCATGCACCGGCCTCGGCACCCTGAGAAGGAATCCGGAAATAAAATGGCTCTCCTCGCGAAAAGATGTGACACAGTGCGCCGCCACACAAAGGAAAATACTGAACACGGCGACAACGTACCTGAAAAAAGGGGGACGTCTTGTGTACAGCACGTGTTCCACCGAACCGGAGGAAAACGAAAAGGTCATTGAGGATTTTCTCTCACAGCATCGTGATTTCGCTTGTATTCACCCTTCGAATACAATACATTCCCGTCTGGTTGATTCCCATGGGTACTTCAGGTCATTCCCTCATCATCACGGTACAGATGGATTCTTTGCGGCGGTACTCGAAAGAAAGCGATGAGCCCTCACGGCAAAAAATACCATGGAGGCGTACAATGAAAATATTTTGCGTATTGGCCGCTATCCTGCTTGTGGCGGGTTGCGCGACCACCGGCCCCGTTCTCTATCCTAACGAACACCTGAAAAAGGTGGGAGAGGAACAGGCACACAGGGATATTGAAGAATGTGACCGCCTGGCGGAAGCATATGTGAAATCCGATGCGGGGAAACAGGCAGCGAAAAGCACGGTAACGGGTGGAGCAGCCGGTGCAGTAATAGGGGGTGCGGCGGGAGCAGTTACAGGTTCCCTGAAGAGGGGATCGGCAGTGGGTGCCGCGGCGGGTGCCGCCACCGGCCTCGTGAGAGGAATCTCCAGGGCATCCGAACCGAGCCCGATCCATAAGCGGTTTGTCGAGAAGTGCCTCAGGGAAAGAGGGTACAAACCTATCGGCTGGCAATAGCCCCATATTGAACTGACCAGGAAAAGGATAAATAAAAGAAATTTTTCTTGTGAAAAAACATTCTTGACGATTGCATTTGCCAATAATGAAAGGACCAACGGAGAGCGTATGTTTTTAAAACAGATGCAGGTCGGGCACATGGCAGTGTTTGCCTACATTGTCGGTGATCCGAAAAGCGGAGAGGGACTGGTCATTGATCCGGCAGCACACGTTGACGGCATTATCGCGGCCGCAAAAAAAAACAAAATACACATCAAATACATCGTCAACACCCATGGGCATGTCGACCATGTAGCGGGAAACAACGAAATGAAAGATAAAACGGGTGCGGAAATTATCATTCATAGAGACGATGCCGACATGCTTGTATCGACACCGCCGATGATTTTAAGGATGTTCGGGGCGAAAAAATCTCCACCGGCCGATATCACTGTTGATGATAATAATTATATCACGGTGGGTTCCATATCCCTGAAGGTGATTCATACACCGGGACACTCACCCGGCGGCATGTCTCTTTACACGGACGGTTACGTGTTCACCGGGGATACCCTCTTCGTCGAAGCAGTGGGGAGAACCGACCTCCCCGGAGGCTCATGGCCGGTGATGCTCCGTTCCATAAGGGAGAAACTATTCACCCTTCCCGATAAGACGGAAGTAATGCCGGGACATAATTACGGACGTTTTCCCACTTCCACGATCGGTCATGAGAAAAAGAACAACCCCTATGTGAGATGAACTCCGGAGGAATATGCAATGCTCCCCAAGGGACTGATCTCAACTGATTTTAAAACACTTACCCTCCGCGCCAGGGGAAAAGTGCGCGATATCTATGAAACCGATCATTATCTCCTCATTGTGGCAACAGACCGGATATCCGCATTTGACGTCGTCATGCCGAACCCCATTCCCGGAAAGGGTAAAATTCTCACGCAGTTATCCGTTTTCTGGTTCGGCAAGACGAAGGATATCATTGAAAATCATCTCATCTCAGCGAATCTGGAGGATTTTCCCGAAGAGTGCAGACCTTACGCAGATGAACTCGAAGGAAGGAGCATGCTTGTGAAAAAGGCAAACCCCCTTCCCGTAGAATGTATCGTCCGGGGATACCTGAGCGGATCCGGGTGGAAGGATTACCTCCAGAATAAGTCCATATCGGGCATCAGACTTCCGGAAGGATTGAAAGAATCAAGCCGCCTGGCGGAGCCCCTGTTCACCCCCTCGACGAAAGCCGAGGCGGGCCAGCATGATGTGACGATAACGAGAAAAAACATGGAAGAAATCATCGGTCGCGACCTCACGGCAAAAATTATCGAAACAAGTATCGCCATCTACACTAAGGCGGAAAAAATCGCAGAAGGTGCGGGCATTATTATCGCCGACACCAAGATGGAGTTCGGTCTCACCGAAGACGGTTTAATCCTGATTGACGAACTGCTCACTCCCGACTCCTCGAGATTCTGGCCGCACACACAATACGAGGAGGGAAAACCCCAGAAGAGCTTCGACAAACAATTCCTGAGGGATTACCTTCTCTCCATCCAATGGAATCAAAGGCCACCAGCACCGGAACTTCCGGAAGACATTATTAATAAAACAAGGGAAAAATACGAAGAGGTACTGAACCGATTCTGTAAATAAAGGACATCCCTCAGTCTTGACAGAGAGGAAATGGTTGTTACTATATAAAAATAAAATACCTCTGATGCCATCAGTAGTACCATCTTGAAGAAATTGCCTGATTACAGAGAGAAGCAACGGATACTCTACATTGATAAACGACCTGAGGCTGAACTCATCACATACGGAAACGCCTTCCTGGAAGAAGGGAAAGTCTCTGATGCTCTTGAATTCTACACAGTGGCAAACGATATTACCGGCCTCGAAAAAATCAGGGACATTGCCGAATCCTCTGGAGACGTGATGCTTTATCAAAACGCTTTGAAGGCCCTGAAGAGAAACCCTACGGAAAAAGATTGGAATTCAATAGGGGAAAAAGCCTTTGCGTTGCAAAAATATTCCTTCGCCCTTCACGCCTTTGAAAAGAGCATGAACGACCCCATGATAGATACGATCAGGAGAGCGATTAAAGCGCAAGAAAATGGAAAGACCGCATGAATAAACGCTGTTACTATGAAATCCTGAGAATAGAACGAAACGCCACGGAAGACGAAATAAAGAAAAATTACAGAAAGCTGGCGATGCAGTATCATCCGGACAAAAATCCCGGAGATAAAGAAGCCGAAGAAAAATTCAAAGAAGCTGCAGAGGCTTACGAGGTTCTCAGCGATAGAGAGAAGCGGGATATTTACGATCGTTTCGGCCATGAAGGATTGAACGGCATCGGATTTAGAGGATTCTCAGGTTTTGACGACATCTTCTCAAGCTTCAGTGACATCTTCGAGGATGTATTCGGATTCGGAACTGGAAGACCGAGATCGAGAACGGTCCAGCGCGCGGGTGCCGACCTCCGGTATGATCTCAAGATATCATTTATCGACGCCGCCTTCGGTACGTCGAAAGATATTGAAGTGTCGAAATTTGAACAGTGCCGCGTTTGCGACGGAATCGGTGCGGCACCGGGAACCTCTCCGGAAACATGTCGACAGTGTTCGGGAAGGGGACAGGTATCCAAGTCGAGTGGCTTCTTCACCATCAGTACCACCTGCCCTCAATGCAGAGGACAGGGCAGAGTAATAACCAAACCGTGCACAAACTGCAAAGGAACAGGGAGAGCGAAAATACGAAAAACCGTACATCTCAAGATCCCCGCCGGGGTGGAGACGGGCTCACGACTGAGACTCCGTGGCGAGGGCGAGGAAGGAGTTTACGGCGGGCCGAACGGTGATCTCTACGTATTCATTCACACGGGGGAACACGAATTTTTCGAAAGAAGAGATCACGACATCTACTGCCGGATTCCCATATCATTTGTCCAGGCAACCTTAGGAGCGACAATAGAGGTACCGACACTCAATGGAGCGGAAAAACTTAAAATTCCGAAAGGAACCCAGAGCGGAACCACATTCCGTCTCAGAGGAAAGGGTGTCCCTCACCTCAGAGGATTCGGCCGGGGTGATCAGATCATCGAAACTGTCGTCAAGACCCCCACCAATTTAAGCAGAAGACAGGAAGAGTTGCTAAGAGAATTCGCGAAACTCAGTGGCGAGTCCTGATGCATCTCCGTCCTTACGAGAGCTACACTGATAATAAATAGCACCCTCAGCCATGTTCTTCCCTTTGCAATCCAACCTTTGTATTCCCAAAAAAGAAAGTCTCACTGACAGGTCTGCAAGAAAAAATGGACAATTAGAAATACATCAATTATATTACCGCCATAATAATGGGAGTGAAAGGATACTTTCGGAGGGCGCGAAGTGAGACAGGATATAAAAGACACAGGTAAAGTCCTTGGAGTTCCGCCGGAAAAATTACGATGGAGGTGTGACCCCGACTCACTCGGCTTTGAAACCACCGCAGAATGTGATCAGATACCGGGGATTATCGGACAGGAACGAGCACTGAAGGCCATCCGCATGGGCTTGGAGATAGAAAGCCCAGGGTACAATATATTTGCCTCCGGCCTTACCGGAACGGGAAAGACGTCGACAATAAAAACCCTTTTGAGCCAGATTGACCTGAAGAAACCTCCTCCCAATGACATCTGTTACGTCCACAACTTCAAGGATCATGACATGCCGAAATATATCATGCTCACGGCAGGTACGGGCAGAAAATTTCAGAAGGACATGGATGATCTGGTTTCTTTTCTCAGAAGAGAAATTCCCAAGATCTTAGAAAGTGACTATTTCAAAAAGGCCTCCGAGGAAACAATAAACATATACAGGACAAAGCAGAAGGAAATGATAAAAGCCTTCCACGATAAACTGCAAAAAGAACACCTTCAGCTCGTTCAATATCAGATCGGTCCCTATACAAAACAGGATATTGTTCCCGTCATAGAAGGAAAGCCTATTCCTTTTGAGCAGATCGAATCTCTTGCGGAACAGAATAAATTTGATAACGAGGAATTGAACAATATAAAAAAGAGCATTGAGCAGTCCCGAATCGAATTTGACACGATCATGAGACAATCGAGGGAAATGGAAAGAGAAATTCAGAAGGAAATCAGTGTTCTGGAATACAAATACGGACTCCCCGTTGTCAGCAGTGTCATACACGATATTCGTATAAAGTATGCCAGGGACAATCAAAAGCTCAGCGGATACCTGGACGATGTTCAGGATCACATTCTTTCTCATTTAAAATCATTCAAGGAGAAAGAGGATGAGCAACCTGCTCCGCAACCTGTTTCCACCGCAGTGATTTACCTGGCAAAACAATTCCTTGAATACAAGATAAATGTGATCGTTGACAACTCTCACACAGAAAGTGCTCCCGTAATCATCGAAACCACACCCACCTACAAAAACCTTTTCGGAACGATCGAAAGGGATATTGAAAGACTGGGATACTGGAGTACCGACTTCAGCCGGATCAAGGCCGGATCTCTCCTGCGAGCAAACGGCGGGTACATCGTTTTTGACGCCTTTGACGCGCTCATCGAACCCGGCGTATGGGAATTTCTCAAGAGAACTCTGAAAAACCGTCTCATCACCATGCAAAATTATGATCCCTACAGTATTGTCCCCACCGCATTGAAGCCCGAACCCATCCCCATTGACGTGAAAGTAATCATGATCGGCGACGAATATCTCTATGCTCGGCTGTATAACATGGTGGAAGATTTCAAAAAGATTTTCAAGATCAAAGCACCCTTCGATACGGAGATGCCGAACAACAAAGAAAACAACATGGCGTATGTCAGCTTCATCAAGAAGATCACAGAGGATGAGAAACTCATGCCCTTTGACAAAAAGGCCGTTGCCGCAGTAATTGAATACGGGGTGCGTCTTACCGGCCACCAGAAAAAGATATCAACCCGATTCAGTGACGTTGCGGATCTGATCAGGGAAGCGTGTTACTGGGCGCAGAAAGATAACCATCAGATTGTAACTGATACGAATGTGGATAGAGCGTATGACGAAAAAATCAGGAGGGTGAACCTGCTTGAAGATAAAATCAAGGAATTAATTGACGACGGTACCATCATGATCGACACGGAAGGAAACGCAGTGGGCCAGGTCAACGGTCTCTCCGTGTATGAGTTAGGGGAATATGCATTCGCAAAACCTTCAAAGATCACCGCAGAGACATCTGTCGGAAGGTCAGGCGTCATCAATATAGAAAGGGAAGCCAAGCTTTCCGGCAAAACCCATGATAAGGGTGTTCTCATCCTGGAGGGATATTTCAGGAGGAAATATGCCCAGGATAAAAACTTAAACATGTCCGCCAGTATCTGCTTCGAACAATCTTATGGAGAAGTGGATGGAGACAGCGCCTCATCATCCGAGGTCTATGCCATTCTTTCAAGTTTAGCGAACGTTCCCCTCCGTCAGGAAATCGCGGTGACGGGTTCTGTAAACCAGAAGGGAGAAATACAGCCCGTAGGTGGAATTAATCTGAAGATTGAGGGATTTTACGACGTGTGCAACGCAAAGGGTCTCACAGGAACCCAGGGAGTGATTATCCCTTCGATAAACATTCCCGACCTGATGCTGAGAAAAGATGTGGTCACATCCGTGTCTGAAGGCAAGTTTCACATCTATGCCGTGAACACAATCGAGGATGGTATTGCCATACTGACCGGAATCGAATGCGGGTTGTTGGGGGAAGATGGTTCGTACCCGGCCGGTACGGTACATTTTCTTGTCAACGAGAGGTTGAAAGAGCTCGCCAAGAGTCTCAAGGAAGAAAAAAGCGAGGAAACGGCAAAAACCGAGGGCAAATAACATTTCGGGAAAGGAGACGTCATGTTTCACAATAAGAATTGGTTACTGATATTGTGTGCAGGTATTTTTCTCATGTATGGTTGTGCCGGATTGGTAGTCGGTGGCGCAGCAGTGGGGGCCGGTTCGGGAACTTACCTTTACATCAACGGCGAATTGAAGACAGACTACTATTCCCCCTTTGACAAGGTGTGGGCCGCATGCGAAAAAACCGTTGCAGACATGCACGGGTTCGATGTCGTGCCGAACAAGGAAATCGGAACCGGAACTATCGACTCAGTCATTGATAATGAAAAGGTCAGATTTTCGGTTACCTATAAGGCAAAAAATGTCACCACGGTAGCCATACGGGTGGGTATCATCGGGAACAAACTCTCGTCACAGCTCATTCACGATAAAATCGGTGACAATATCCTGAAGAAATAAGGATCTTCAGGGACGGGAATGCCTCGCCTTGTACTCTGAAGGGGAACGTCCGATGAAGAAAAAACTGGTGGTGGGATTGTTCCTCGGCGGACTCCTTGTCTACCTGTCGGTCAGAGGGATTAACTTTCAGGACGTTGTTGAAGGATTCAAAAGCGTCAACTATAGATACATCTTGCCTGTCTTGATAATCCTTCTCTGCATGCAGGGATTACGCTCGTTGCGCTGGGGACTGATACTCAGCCCAATAGAAAAAGTCGATCAATTTTCTCTCTTTTCCGTAACGAGTGTAGGATTTTTAGCCATCGTCGCCATACCGGCCCGCCTGGGTGAGCTGGTCCGACCTTATCTTATTGCAAACAAAAGTCACATCAAGATGAGTGCGGCCCTGGGAACTATTTTTGTGGAACGCGTTTTTGACAGCCTCACGGTGCTGATCATTTTCTTTTTCGTGTTGTTCATCACGCCATTGCCGTCATGGTTGATACAATCCGGCGCCATTTTTCTTCTCATTACCGTGATGGCCTTTGCAGTCATGATCTTCATGTTCATCAAGAGAGATCCCTCCCTCGAAGTGTTAAACCGATTACTTCGAAAACTCCCCGAGAAATATTCAACAAAGATAAACCGCCTGCTTCATCACTTCATCGACGGATTTGCCATGATCACCAATCTCAAACTCCTATTCAACGTGGGTTTCCTGTCCATCCTGATTTGGTTGATAAATGCGGTTGCCATCTACTTCATGTTTTTATCCTTCGGGTTCACCCTCCCCCCGGAGGCCACTCTCGTCCTGATGATTGTCCTTATGATCGGGATCGTCATCCCGGCAGCGCCCGGATTCATTGGCAACTGGCACTTTTTCTGTATTCTCGCACTCTCGTTCTACGGCATTCCCAAGACAGAGGCCCTTACCTTCGCGGTTATTTATCACTTCATCTCCATAGGCTTGGTGATTATCCTCGGACTGGTGTTTCTTCCTTTCAATAAATTCTCTTACTCCGATCTCACCCTGCAGGTCCCGTCCGGACAAAATTAGGGGATGCGGGATATCTCTCGAAACACATTCCGCTTGTGCGATGATGAAGCGACCATTGACCACAAAGGTCACGCTGGCGGGAAGCTATTGCGTCGGGTTGTTGATGCTACTTTGAAACCTCGTCAATGCGGTATCTTTTAATTTTCCTGTGAAGGTTGCTCCGCTCGAGGCCGATTGCTTCCGCGGTTTTTGAAATGTTTCCATCAAATTCGAGAAGCTTTTTTACAATGTACTTTTTTTCAAACTCCATCTTCGCTTCCCTCAGTGAATCGGCGAGAGACAAAGGAACGGACGCATCAAGAGTTTGGCGCTCCGCGCCCAGAAGAGGAACATCATTTGCGGAAATCTCATCTTGAGGAACGGTGATGACGAGTCTTTCGATAATATTTTTTAATTCCCTCACATTGCCCGGCCAGTCATGTGCCATCAATTTTGCCATGGCGTCATACGCGATTGATTTTTCTCCCACACCTTCCTTCACCGCAAATTCTTTTAAAAACCAGTTCAGCAGGACGGGGATGTCTTCTTTTCTTTCCCTCAGCGGCGGAACTCTCAGAGGAATGACGTTAAGCCTGTAGAAAAGATCCTGCCTGAATCTCCCCGCCTCCATCTCTTCCTCAAGATTTTTATTTGAGGCGGCAAGCACTCTCACATCCGTCGGGATGAGGGTGCTTCCCCCTACTCTTTCAATTTTTTTCTCCTGAAGAATTCTGAGTATCTTTGCCTGTGCCTTCAGGCTCATATCAGCCACCTCATCGAGGAAGATTGTTCCTTCATGCGCCAGATCAAATTTGCCTCTCTTTTTCTCGGTGGCTCCTGTAAACGCACCTTTCTCATGTCCAAAAAGTTCACTCTCGATCAAATCTTCCGGAATGGCCGCGCAATTGACCTCGACAAAAGGTTTATGCGCCCTCTTGCTCTGTCTGTGTATGGACCTGGCGACAAGCTCTTTTCCCGTTCCGTTTTCTCCCATGATCAGAATCCACGCGTTCGTGGGAGCCACGATTCCGATCATTTCCTTTAACTCCATAATCGGACCGCTGACTCCCGTGAGCTCATAATCCTGAACAATCTTCTGACGTAATAATCTATTTTCCTCCTCCAGCCGGATCACTTCAAAGACATGGTTCACGATAAGTATCACCTTTTCCATCGACAGAGGTTTCTCGATGAAATCGAAAGCCCCAAGCTTCGTCGCCTTCACCGCTGTCTCTATGGTGCCATGACCCGACATGATTATCACGCGTACCTGGGGATGCTTCGCCTTAATAACCTTGAGCACTTCTATCCCGTCGATACCGGGAAGCCATATATCCAGGAGCATAAGGTTTGGATATTCCTCTTCGACCATCCTGATGGCTTCCTCACCACTTTCCGCCGTAAGGATATCATACCCCTCGTCCATGAGAATAGAACCGAGGGACTGGCATATACTCTTTTCATCATCAACGATCAGAATTGTTTTTTGCATACGATACTATCAAGTCCTGTCATTCATTTTTACAGACATTTTTTTTCTTTCACTTCACCGGGGTTTACCCTTCCGGCACCGGCAGTTCAAATGCAACAATGGTACCGCTGGGGCTGTTGTCCTTGACGATAATATGTCCATGGTGGTCCGCGATGATTGAGCTCACGATGGCAAGTCCAAGGCCCGTCCCGCTCTTTTTCGTTGAGAAGTAAGGCTCAAACATTTTCGTCTTATAACTGTAAGGAACCCCACACCCGTTGTCGGCAACCTCGACTCTGGCTTTTCTATGAACCCTGTCGTACGATGTCCTGACAAAAATATGCCCACTCTGTTCATTAATCGCGGCGACGGCGTTATCTAAGAGGTTCACCATCACCCTTTTTATCTGTTCCGCATCAAGATTCAACTGCGGGATATCCTCACCTCTGTCGAACTCAAACCGAACTCCCTTGTGGGCATCCTGAAACATGACTACGGAATCATTGATTACCTCGTTGAGATCGTTGGGCACGGCGTCGGTTTCAGGCAATTTCGCGTAACGTGAAAATGTATTGACAAGATTCTTCAACACCTCGACCTGATCTATAATCGTTCTGGTACATTCCCGGAATACCGTATCCCCATCATCCAGACTGTCGCCGTACTTCTTTTGCAGACGCTGAGCAGAGAGCTGAACCGGTGTCAGAGGGTTTTTTATCTCATGAGCCATTCTCCTGGCAATTTCACGCCACGCCGCCGTTCTCTCGGCCTTACGAATCTGGGAAAGATCTTCAAACACAATCACCATACCCATATAATTCCCCTCATCATCATGTATCAGGGTAGTCGTCATGAGTATCGTCAGCATTTTCCCCTTGAGCATGAGCTCTATCTGCTTCTCTATAAAACCTTTTCCGGTTTCCTTCAGTTCTCCAAGGATCTCTTCCGCCAGGGCCATATGTTCGGGAATCAAAACGTCCTGGTAACGTTTATAGAGAACCTTTTCCCTATTGATATCCAACATCCTCTCTGCGGCCATATTGATGATGGTGATGACATCATTACCATCCACAGATACAACTCCGGCAGATACATTACTCAGAACGGTTTCCATGTATTTGCGTCGCTGTTCAAGATCAATATTCACCATTTCGATGTTTTCTTTGCTCTTCTTCAGATCTCTGGTCATCTTGTTAAAGGAATCAACGAGAACTCCTATCTCGTCGTCAGCAACAACATTGATCTGGTGATCCAGGTCTCCACGGGCTAATTTGTTTGTTGCATCAGCCAGATCCTGAATGGGCCCGGTGATTCCTTTCGCGAGATACAAACCGAACCATGTTGCAGAAAATATGATCAGAAGCGTTACAATGAATAGAGTGATGATATAGCTGAACTTGATCGGATTCTTTAACAGCGAAAGCTGTCGATACTGCTCGGATGTTTTAGAGACAATTCCTATATTGTTGACCAGCGCCCTGGGAACAAAAAAGCCGACCACCACGAAACCAATAACTTCCGAGGGATTGAGATACGAATACACCGGTGCCATCCCGCTGATCAGATCCCCCGTGTCTGTAGAATGCACTTCTGAGATGACCTGACCGGTGAATATATCCTCAATAATCTTCGGTGTCAGCGGCACGGGAGAGATGTTCGGATTGTCCGGATCTCTCAGAATGATATTTCTTTTTTGATTATTCAAGTAAATCCCGAGTAAGCCGAATCGATAGTTTTTCAGCCTCTGTTCAATCAGCGCATTCAGATATTCCGACCGTTGTTCGTCATAGAGCCGGTTCTTTGAAATATCCGTACTGATCTGACCGGCATAATACTTCGCGTTGTCAGCCGTCTGTTGATAATACACCTGAGCAACTTCAACAGTTTTATTAAGGGCATCTCCTATCGTTAAATTGAACCAATATTCTATGCTGTAGGAGAGAAAGTTTATGGAGACCAGAAACAGAATGAATGTGGGAATCAGGGATAGACTGACGAAGGCCGCCACGAGTTTCGTACGTATCTTTGATCCAATAACTCCATGCCTTCTCTCAAATATCAGCTTCACCACATTTCTGATTATCAAAAAAATCAGGAGGAGGATTAAAATAATGTTGATATTAATGAGACCAAAAATAATGACATTATGAGAAATGGGAAGGCTGGTTTCCGTTTGAGACAGGTAGCTCCAGAGGAGTGTCACAGTAATGATCACAAATACGGTGACCAGAATGATGATGCGTTCCCGCTTGCGCCGCTTCCATTCCTGGCTGTCGAGGTATGTATGTTCTCGGAACATGTTGAATATCAAAGGATTACTTTCTGCCGATACCAATCAGTTTCAAAATCCCAGAGTGAAACAAAAAATAATATGTATTCCATGTGCATGGGAAGTCTGATCGTATCGAGCTTGGCTTTTATCATCACATAATATGTTTCATCTCTCTGCAGATCAGCAAGCGATGCGACAGCGATCCCGTTGATGTCAGCCATCGCCCTTTTCGCACTGTTAAAATCCTGAAATACAGTCTGTTGATGATCTCCTTCGGAGGAAACATAAAATATCTTCTTCACATTATCGTACTTGATTGTCTGTTTGACTATGATACTGGCCACTCTCATGTCAATCCAGTACTTCCTCTCCTGATATAATTCCAGGAAAAAAGTAAAGGTGGTGGGAACACCGGCCAGGATCGCTGATTGCATCTTCTTGGTAAAACAATTCTGCACCCGCGCAAACACCGTGACATTGTGTGCGTGATTCGTGATTATAATATCCGTTATCGTTGCATCCCGTCTGTACGGGCTCAGGGGGAAGATAAGAAGTAAATAAAATGCAAAGAATGCAGCGAACACTACAAGCGGTTTTTTAGGCATGCACCTATTTTACTCCATACATCCAAAAACACCATTCCCATGCCTCTTCCTCATTCTTCACAATATCAACCCATAGATTTTTCTCATGTTTTTTTCAGGTATACTAAGAAAGAGAACGCTAAAATGCAAGAGTATTTTATCGGGAATGGAAGAGCTGCGGGCGGATATTAATACATGACGGGCTTTTGATTGTTAATCGAGTCAAGAATTTTAAAAGACGGTACATTTAAAGACATATTCCCATCCTGGTCATTTTTTCCGTTATAGTAAGTGACAACTTTCCAGCATTCCTTATGCTCCATGAGTTCTTTGAGGAGAAGGTTGTTTAACTTATGACCGGATTTATATGCAATAAAATGACCGATGATCGGCATGCCCAGAAGAGAAAGGTCTCCGATTGCATCCAGAATCTTGTGCTTGACAAATTCATCATGACACCTCAGGCCATCCTTATTAATGATCCTTCTTTCATCCAGGACCACGGCGTTTTTCAAGGAACCTCCCAACGCAAGTCCTTTCGCCTGAAGATATTCGACATCCTTGAGAAAACCGAAAGTGCGCGCTGCGCAGATTTCCCGTTCATAGACCTCATCTGAAAATGTCATATCATACGACTGCTTGCCTATGAGCGGATGTTCAAAGTCAATATCGTATGTGATTCTGAATTCAGCGGAGGGAACAATCTTTGCGGACCCATCTCTATCCGAAACGGAAACAGGTTTCTCGATCACCAGCAATTTCCTGCACTTTCCCTGCGTCTGTGTACCCACATCCTTTAATAAATTCACGAAGGGCAATGAGCTTCCGTCCATAATAGGGACCTCGGGTGAATCAACTTCAACAATGGCATTATCCACACCCATCCCGCTGAACGCAGAGAGCAGATGTTCAACCGTCGAGACGCTTATCCCGTTGAGACCGATAGTAGTTGCCAATGTGGTACCCCGCACATTCTGGAAGTCTGCCTTCACAATATTATTACCATTCAAGTCGGTCCTTACGAAGGAGATACCAGAATCCACTCCCCCGGGCCTTATTTTCATACTTACCTTGCGCCCGGAGTGCAACCCTACGTTCCTGCAGCCTATTTCACATTTTATTGTTCTCTGCTGATACATGTGACGAATTACCCTGTAAAGGATGCGGTACAAATTGCAATAAACATACCACCAATCGGCCTGATAGCGATCGGCATGGATGGAAGTGTTAACATATTAATTATACGGTCTATATAGTGACACACGATCCGCCTGGAGGACAAGGAACGTCATCCTGTCCGTGTGTTAAAAAAGACACATTTATAATCCTTCCCTGTGATTTTTTACCCGACACCAGCACAATTATGCCTTTACGGGGAAAAATCTCTCCTTCTCACTATAAATACAACCGCAATATGACTGCCTGTACAGTCCCATCTCTTTGGAGCTCTTTACACCCTCGATCCAACCTTCACGGAAATCGTGATAATGAAACGGAATGCCTACTTCTTCCGCAACATTCTCACCGACGCTTTTTATCATCTCGTGTCTTTGATACTTGCTGTATAACATGGTGGTCGTGAAACCTTTAAAATTTTCTTTTTTTGCGGTTAGTGCCGTTCGCCGTAATCGATCATAGTAACAGTAAAGACACCTGTCCTTTTCCCTGAACGCCACATTCCTTAAGAATTCTTCCATGGTGTAATCTTCCGAAAAGATCACCCTTAATGCATCTTTCCCCGCATACTCCTCCACTGTAGCGAAACGCTTTTTGTATTCTGAATATGGATGAATGTTGGGATTATAGAAAAAGCCGCATATGTCGTGCCCGTCACACCTTAATTTTTTTACGGTATAGACGGTGCACGGAGCACAACAAATATGCAGGAGAAGATTCATGACGTATGATTTTGATTTCGAATGTCCAGAGTCTTTCCATGAGGAAGCTCGCGTCAGGTAGTTGCTCTGCAGCGAATTTTTTTAAAAGAGATCCCTCTGGCTTGAGTTATTCCAGGCCTTTCCGAAATGCTCGTAGGCCATTTTCGTCGCAATCCTTCCCCTGGCCGTCCTCTGGAGATACCCTTCCTGAATCAGAAAGGGTTCATATATATCCTCGAGCGTCGTTTTTTCCTCACCAATCGCTGATGAAAGACTGTCAATTCCCACGGGACCGCCATTAAACCTTTCAATAACCGTCAGCAGTATCTTCCGGTCCATATGATCAAATCCCTTGTGATCTACCTCAAACATGTTGAGTGCTTCGATCGCCAACCTTCTATCGATAGACCCATCTCCTCTCACCTGGGCATAATCCCTCACCCTTCTCAATAAACGGTTGGCGATACGGGGCGTTCCCCGCGAGCGATATGCCAATTCCGCTGCTCCTTCATCATCAAGCACGATGGATAATATTCCGGCAGATCTTTTTACAATCACGGTGAGTTCCGCCGGCGTGTAGAAATCAAGCCTGAAACTCATCCCGAACCGATCACGCAAAGGAGAGGTCAACAGCCCCGCCCTCGTTGTTGCCCCCACCAGGGTAAATTTCGGTATCTGAAGCTTCATTGACCGGGCAGACGGACCCTGTCCGATGAGGATATCAATATGGTATTCTTCCATTGCCGGATATAATATTTCCTCAACGACATGAGAAAGCCTATGTATCTCATCTATAAAAAGGACATCTTTCTCATGCAGGTTTGTCAATATCGCGGCGAGATCGCCCGGCCGCTCGATCACCGGACCGGAAGTCACTTTTATATCAACCCCCATCTCTCTTGACATGATATACGCAAGTGTCGTTTTCCCGAGACCCGGAGGACCATAAAGGAGCGCATGATCAAGGACATCATGCCGTTTTAGGGCTGCCTCGATGAAAATCGAGAGGTTGCTTTTAATCTTTTCCTGTCCGACATATTCCACCAGAGTCTTCGGACGGAGAGAATACTCGAAGCCTTTCTCCTCATCAATCGCCACAGGGCTGATCAGGGTCTTTTTCGTAACCATGGCACATTCACCGTGAGCTCCGGAAAGAGCTTACAACACCTCCCTACTTTTCACTTTCATTCTTCTAACGTGACAGATGCTTCAGCGCTTTTTTCAATAACACATCCAGTGTCAACGTTTCGGCTGATCCTTTGATGATGGTATCAATCACACTTTTGGCAGTATTGGACCTGTACCCGAGATTGATCAACGCCGACAGGGCATCGTTTTTCATTGTCTCTCCCACCTGTGTTTCACCACTCCGTACATCTGCCGCTATGAAGGAATCAAGCTTCAGCACTTTATCTTTCAGCTCGACTACCATACGTTCGGCC
>VGTB01000002.1:55000-66945 GCA_016874835.1 Deltaproteobacteria bacterium
GAAAAGCTCATACGCAGGTATTCCTTTTTCCAGCTCGCTTCTCGCTTTCGTAATCCTGGATATTGCGGCATCATCAGGAATCGATTCGACACGGGGAATAGTACTCGAGGGAAGGATCGACGGATCCACCGGTTTTACACCAAAGGCGGCGGCAGAAGCTTTCCACGCGGCCAATGCGTTTTCCTCTCCATGGGTTATTTTTGTCGCCTCGAAGGCCAATACAGCCTTCGCCATATTCAGCTGGACATCGGCAAGTTTCCCCGTCTTTATGATTTCTTCCATGGGTAACAGGCTAAAGAGGGCCAAAAATCTTTCCACGTCGGCATCTTCCGTGTTAATCCAGTATTGATAATAGTCATACGGGGATGTCAATGCAGGATCAAGCCAGATTGTTTCTCTCTCTGTTTTGCCCATCTTGTTTCCGGACGACGTGCTAATGAGGGGAAACGTCAAGCTGTATGCATTTTTCATCTCAACCCTTCGTATGAGGTCGCTTCCGGCAAGCATGTTCCCCCACTGATCATTCCCTCCCATCTGCAGAACACATCCATATCGCCTGAATAAATACAGGAAATCATATGCCTGAAGAAGCATATAGTTAAATTCAATAAAATTGAGGCCCGTCTGAAGGCGCATCCTGTAGCTCTCGGCTGCGAGCATTTTGTTCACACTGAAGTGTCGCCCGATATCCCTCAAAAATTCAATATAGTTAAGTCCGGTCAACCACTCCGCATTATTCAAAAGGATGGCTTTATTACCCTCAAAATTCATGTATTGAGAAAGCTGCTTATGGAGACACCGGGCATTGTGATCAATTTCTTCACGTGTGAGAATCTGGCGCATCTCTGATTTGCCGCTCGGATCGCCAATTAATCCTGTACCTCCGCCGATCAAAACAATTGGCCTGTGACCGCACTGTTGCATATGAACCAGGGCCATTATCGGTACCAGACTCCCGATATGCAGGCTCGTTGCCGTCGGATCAAAGCCAATATAGCAGGTGACCTTCTCGGTACCCAGAAGTTCTCTCAGCTCTTCGCCGTCCGTTATCTGCTCTATAAATCCCCTTTCGGAAAAAACATCATACACGTTCTTCAATGCACACTCTCCCGCAACACCCGGTACAGCCCACTTCAGCGCAAAACGTTTTTTTCAACCAAACCCCTTCAACCCCGCATAAGTCATGTTTCTGCTACTTCAGTGAAATCGTCATTCTCTCTATATTCATGGATCTCCCGGTTTTCCCATCAATATCAACCATGACCCCCTGAAGCCTTACGTCATCCTTCGCCACATCAAATCTGTTCGGCATCTGGGTGAGAAATCTTTTGAGAATATCATCCTTTTTTATCCCGATTATGGAATTAAAAGGGCCTGTCATCCCCACGTCGGTGATATACGCCGTGCCTCCCGGTAAAATCCTCTCATCCGCAGTTTGCACATGGGTGTGAGTTCCCAGCACAGCACTGACCCGGCCATCAAGGAACCACCCCATTGCCTCCTTTTCCGATGTCGCCTCTGCATGAAAGTCCACGATGATAATATTCGCCCTGCGTTTCAGTTTCTCTATCTCTCGCTCCGCGGTTCTGAAAGGACAATCGAGAGGTTTCATGAATACCCTGCCGGCAAGGTTGATTACACCGATATATGCCCCCGAAGAATTGGGCATCACCACGCTTCCCTGACCGGGCAAACCATCGGGATAATTGGCCGGTCTCAGGAGCGTCTCGTAATCCTGTGCGAAGTCGCTTATTTCCTTTTTGTCCCAGATATGATTGCCCGAAGTCAGAACATCGATACGGCTTCCGTAGAGCTCGTCAACGATATCTCTCGTGACGCCGAATCCGGCAGCAGCATTCTCACAATTGGCAACGACAAAATCTACCCCGTGACGGGAAATGATACCCGGCAGAATTTCACGCACTGCCCTCCTTCCGGGTTTGCCCACGATATCGCCAATAAAGAATAACTTCATCGTGAATATATCCTATCTCGCATAATCGGAAATCCGGGTTTCCCTGATCACGGTCACCTTGATCTGACCGGGATAGGTCAGATCCGTTTCTATCTTTTTTATGATATCGCGGCAGAGCATGGCCGCATCATTGTCGGAGATCTTTTCGTTCTCCACAATGATCCTGATCTCCCGTCCGGCCTGGATGGCATAACACTTATCCACACCGCTGAAGGAGTTCGCAATACTTTCCAGTTCTTCCAGCCGCTTCACATAGGTTTCCAGCATTTCCCTCCGGGCGCCCGGTCTCGCCGCGGAAAGGGAATCCGCCGCCTGTATCAGCACGCCCAGGAGAGAATTGGTCCGGCCATCGTCATGATGTGTTGCAATGGCCTGGACGATCCTCATCGATTCGCCGAAACGCTTCGCATAATCGGCCCCTATTGCCGCATGTGTCCCCTCTATCTTATGATCCACTGCCTTCCCTATATCGTGAAGCAATCCTGCCCTTTTTGCTTCCTTCATGTTCATTTTCAGTTCAGCGGCCATAATACCCGCCAGGTGAGCCACTTCTATGGAATGCTGGAGGACATTTTGCGAAAAGCTTGTCCGATATTTGAGGCTCCCCAGGAGATAAATGAGCTCGGGATGAATATCGTGAACGCCCACGTCGAAGGATGTCCGCTCACCGGTCTCACGGATAATCGTGTCGACCTCCGTTCTCACCTTGTTCACGATGTCCTCAATACGGCCCGGATGAATTCTCCCATCGGTGATCAATCTCTCCAGGGACAACCTTGCAACTTCCCGCCTGATGGGATCGAAACTTGAAAGGACAACCGCTTCCGGGGTATCGTCAACAATCAGGTCTATCCCGGTAGCGGCTTCTATTGCCCGTATATTTCTTCCCTCTCTCCCTATGATCCTGCCTTTCATATCATCATTCGGAAGATTCACCACGGAAACTGTGTTTTCCGTGACAAAATCACTCGCAAATCTCTGTATCGCATAGGTAATGATTTCCCGCGCAGCCTTATCGGCACTGCGCTTCGTCTCTTCCTCAATTTTTCTTATCACAACCGCCGCTTCCCTTTTTGCCGTGGCCTCCATCGACTGGATAAGGTAATTCTTCGCTTCCTCGGAAGAAATACCCGCGATTTTTTCCAATCTTTCCTTCTGCTCATCAAGAAGCCGTTTCATGGCCTCATGTTTTTCATTGAGTTGCAACTCCTTATGCGTGAGGCTCTTCTCCCTGCCTTCAATACTGGTTTCCTTCTGAGACAACGCATCCATTCTCTTATCAATATTCTCTTCCTTTGAACGCAGCCTTCTTTCCAGATTATCGAGATCGATTTTTCTTTCCTTCGTGTCCTTTTCAAACTCCGTTTTTGCTTTGAGGAGGTTTTCTTTCGCCTGAATGATTGCCTCCTTCTTTATATTCTCCGCCTCTTTCTTTGCCTCATCTACAATTCTCGACGCGAGACTTTCCGACGATTCAAGTTTCTTCAGGGAAAGCCTCCACTTCAACACATATCCGAGGATGATCCCTGCAACCGCCGCTCCCGAAAAAAGAGCATATAAAACAATGTCGTTATATATCAAAGCCTTTACACCTCCTTCTTTCTGATTTACGCAGAGCCGTCAAGGCTTGTAAAAAAACACTCTGCGTTTTACCTGTGAAAACTAATGAAAGGGAAACGAGGAAAGGGTGTGGAAACTCTCGGTGGCTGTATAAATAGCCGGGGATGAAGAATATAAAATAAGAACCCCCGCCAATGCCGTGTTAACCACCTTTTTGAACCTTTCTACAAGGTGGGCACCCCTTTTGTTGCTTCAGGCTTTCCACCTCCCGCCTTTACGGGATGCTGGCAGACATGCTCACCGCTAACAAGGAAAGGCCCCCGGTTTCAAGGTGTTGGCTCAAAAAACGAAATGTTAATCACGCACATCGCAGGGGATTGATTCTCTTACCTGATCTCACTTATCAGTTTAATCAACTCTTCAGATCTATCTTCCAAGTGATTACAAATATTTTCGTTAACTCCTTTATACTTGATATACTCGTCTGCAATGTTTAAAGCAGCCAGTATTGCAATATTCAGGCTATTGAAGTTATTGTACGATTTGCCCGCCTCTTCCACCTTACCACTGACATACTTCACAACATTTGCAACATGCTCTTCCCCTGAATCACTCAAAACTGACAACTCCTGCCCCAGTATTTTGATATTAAAACATTTTTTCAAATGTACGACCCCTCAATTCATTGTTGTACATCAATATCCTGAAGCATATCCAATAGTGAATCTATCTTCGTGCGTACCGTATCCCTTTCCTCGTTTAATCCCCTTATTTTTTTATTCGCCTCTTCTAACTCCAATCCTTTATTTTTTAGAAGTTCTTCTAAATCTCGGTTTCTTTTTTTTAATTCTGTATGCTCATCAATCAGGTTTTTTATTTTATTTTCCAGTTCCTTAAACTTCACAAGCTCCACGATTCACCACAGCCTTCGTATATTCGCCTATGACAACCAGCGACACTATCCTTGAAATCACCCTATGAGAAAAAGGGAGAAGCGACCTTTCCACTGTCGTAATTGATAGTTGAGCAGATCGCCCCTTTGTAAAAAAGTATGCCAAGTTGACCCGTAAAAGTCAAGTTCTTATTTTAAGAGAACCGTCATTGACGGAGTGAAAAAAATCATGAACGAGCTTTAACATTATATCACTATTATCCGTCGTGCCGACGACCTTCCGGAAGATATTCCCTCCTCTCAACCCTTTCGTGTACCAGAGAAGATGCTTGCGGAAATTTCTCAAACCGTGGTGCCCTCCCGCATATTCCAGTTCCATACCCATGTGGCGTTGTATGATTTTCTCCCTCTCGGAAAGCGCGGGTGGTGAGCATAAAGTTCCCTCTTTCAGATATGAAACAACGTCCCGGAAAATCCAGGGATTCCCTAAGGCCCCTCTGCCCACCATGACACCGTCACAGCCGGTAACCTCCAGCATCCTGACGGCATCTTCAGGGTGCCTTACATCACCGCTTCCTATGACCGGGATGCGTATCTTCTCCCTGAGCGTTTTTATGAGATTCCAATCGGCACTCCCTCGGAATCCCTGCTCTGCCGAACGGGGATGGAGTACGATCGCGTCAACACCGTTCTCCTCGGCAATACGGGCAATATCGAGAGCCGTTACTTCCCGGTGATTCCAGCCGGAACGGATCTTGATGGTCAACGGCAGCGAAGTCGCCTTCCTCACCGCTTTCAGAATGGAAGCTGCATTTTCGGGGCTTCTCATGAGTGCCGCACCGGCTCCTGTTTTAATCACCTTCTTGACGGGACAACCCATGTTTATATCGAGCAGATCCGCACCATTTGCCGCGACGATACCCGCCGCCTCGGCGAGGATTACCGGATCCGCGCCGAATATCTGAACACCCAGCGGTTTGTCTTCTGCGGTCGAATCAAGGTAGTTCCCTGTCTTCGCACCTTTTCTGATAAGGCCGTTCGCACTTACCATTTCCGTAAATGCCAGGGCGCAGCCGAATTCCCTCATGAGCAGGCGGAAGGGTAGATTGGTAATCCCCGCCATGGGAGCCAGGAATACATTATGTTTCAGGGCCAGGCTTCCAATCTTCACCGTGCAGGTCACTCCTTATCCTGGATGCTCTCTCAAGATCCTCAACCGTGTTTATGCCCATGACCTCACCTGGATCCGGGGCTACCAGTGAACCGACCTTGAATCCCTTTTTTCTCGCGATCTCAATTATGTCCGTCAGATAATATTCTCTCTGCGCATTCTCATTTCTTATTTCCGCAACCGCCTCAAAGAGAAACCTGCTTTCCACGCAATAGATGCCCGTATTGATCTCTCCTGTCTTCTTCTCATCGGGCGTGGCATCCTTTTCCTCAACGATCCTGAGCACCTCTCCGGTCTCTTCCCTCTTGATCACCCTCCCGTATCCGGAAGGATCCTCCATGAGCGTGGTCAGCACGGTAACTGTTGATCGACTGACGATGTGGTGCTTGATGAAAGACCTCACCGTTTCCGGGAGGAGAAGCGGGACATCACCGCACAAAATGAGAATCAGACCGTCGTAATCACGAAACATCTCTCTCGCCTGGAGGACGGCATGACCGGTCCCGAGCTGCTCCCGCTGCTCCACGAACATCAGCCCCTGATCACGAAAAGTCTCTCTCACGAGGTCTGCCTGATGACCTATGACCACGATTACCCTGTCTGCACCGACGGTTCTCGCAAGTTCCACCGAATACGAAAGCATGGGTTTCCCGCAGACCGGATGGAGCACCTTCGCAAGATCCGACTTCATCCGCGTTCCTTTTCCGGCGGCCAATATGATGGCGCACAGGCTTCTTCCTCTCTTCCCGCTCATTTGTGCTCTCCCCCGGATGCCCCTTCCACATCCACCGATTGCAATTCAACAAGCACCTCTCTTATTGATTTCATATCCGCATCCTCAATCACAAAGAGGACATTTTCATATCTCACCGCTTCCTTCCTCTTCGGTATCTTCCCCATTGTATAAAGCAGGAAGCCGCCAAGGGTTTCATAGTCTCCCTCCGGAATCTCAACAGGTATCGTCTGTTTGACCCGCTCTATACTTATTCTTGCATTGAACAGGTATTTCCCCGGCCCTATTTTCTTATACAGTTTTTCACCTGAGTCATACTCATCATCAATTTCACCGACGATTTCTTCCAGGATGTCTTCTATGGTGACGATGCCGACGGCACCACCATATTCATCGACAACAACGGCCATCCTCTCACCTCTTATTTGCAACTCGATCAGAAGTTCCTTGGCGAGTTTCGTCTCCGGGACATAAAAGCCGACGGGTCTCAGGCAGGATTCAACAGTCCTGTCTTCTGCAATTGACCGAGAATCTGACGGGCTCCCCTGCATGACATCCAGAAGATCAAAGTAATGGAGAATGCCGACGATGTTGAACACCTGATCACGGTAAACGGGAATACGGAGATACTTTTTCTCAGCCGTGAGCTGTGCCGCTTCCCGGAGTGTGGCCGTAACCGGCAGAACTGCCATGGTTGACAAGGGAACCATGATATTACCGACGGTGACTTCGGAAAAATCTATGATGTTTCTTACCATGTTTTTTTCCATACTCATAATGTCACTGTCTACCCCCTGCTCTTCCAGAATATACTTTAATCCGTCTTTCGTAACATAGGAATAGGATCTCCCGCTTTCCCCCATTGACATCCGCAAGGTCTTTTTAGAGATTTTTGCGATGAGATACACTACCGGATAAAACAGGAGTGAAGAGTACCAGATAAAGTATGAAATCTTTATCGCCAGAATCTCCGAATGCCGCTGGAAGATGTTTCTGGATATGATCATCATCAGCAGGGTGGGAATCATCACAAGCATGGAAATCATTTCGCCCCGCGATGACCCGAAAAGAGAGAGGCACAGGGCCGTCATCAGTGTCGTACCGGTTACAATAAACAGATTGGTTCCGGTCAGAGTCGTGGCCAAGAACCATTCAGGCGACTCAAGAAGTTTCACGGCAAGTCCAGCTGATCTCAAACCCGCCTTCGCCTTGCTTCTTATACGGTTTATATCAGATGATATAAAGGCGATCTCTCCACCTGAATACAGGCTTTCGAGACATAGACACAAAAGGATTAAGATAACCGTAATGTAATTATCCATGGTCCTCCCCTTAAATTTTCTCGACCTTTAGTATCAGGATTCTGGTACGGCTCATCTTTTCCACATGAAATGTATAATCACCAAAACGGACACTTTCCCCTTTTGACGGTAATTTCCCAAAAAGATCGAAAACAAAACCCCCAACAGTGTCGAAATCCTCCGATGGAAGGTTGCAGCCGATCAGTCTGTTTAAATCATCGATCAACATTTTCCCGGACACTAATAAGGTTCTTTCGTCGATCCTCTGCCAGAGGATGGACTTCATGCCATATTCTCCATATATGTCTTCAAACAGACCATGAAGAATATCTTCCAGGGTAACAAGTCCTGAAACGCCCCCATATTCATCCACGACAATCGCGATCTGTATCCTTCTGGCCTGAAAGTCCCGGAGAACCAATGCGGCGCTTCTTTCTTCAGGAACAAAATATGCTTTCCGCAGAAGTTCCTCCAGACGTATGGTCCTGTCCGGCTCCGATACATGTTGCAGGAGATCTTTCGCATACAGGATGCCCAGAATGTCATCCCGGTCTGTCCCATAAATGGGTATCCTGCCATGACGTGCCGCGATGATTTCTTTCAGGACGTCTTCAATTTTTAGTGAAACGGGGAGACAAAACATATCTACTCGTGGAACCATAACCTCAGAAACCGGTGTATCACCGAGTTCAAATACGCGATGGATAAGACTGCGCTGGGATGCTTCGAGGGCTCCCTCTTGCTCCCCCGTATCAACAAAGGTTCTGAATTCATCCTCAGTCAGGACCGTTTTCTCTCTTGCATGGCCGAGCGGCAGACGCGATGCGACCCGGTCCGATACGACTTCGAGAATCCAGACGACAGGACGTTCAATATAGGACACCATGCTGATGAAAGGGGCGACGATGAACGAAAGACGAATGGGATAAGTCACGCCGAAAGTTTTAGGAACCGCTTCTCCGAAAATCAAAAGCATCATAGTCGTTACAGCAATGGATACCCACAGACCGCCGCCACCCAGCCAATGAATGAACAGGGAAGCCGACAAAACAGACAGTGCGATATTCACCGCCTCGTTCCCGACAATAAGGGTGATGAGCAAGCGATTCGGATAACTCAACAAATTATGAATGTAGGATAAAAAAGGAATCCTTTCTTCCTTCATTTTGTGGAGATGAAGAGGGGTGAGGGAAAAAAGTGCAGCTTCAGAACAGGAAAAAAATCCCGAAAGGAGAAGGAGAAAAACGAGCAATACAATTTTAAAGGTAATGAAATAATCCAATATTATACAAATGACTCGTGAGATAGTTTTCGGTTTTCACCACAACGGCGTACCGTGGAATTTGATATTGCTTGCTAATTTATCAGATTTTAGAGAGAAAAGACAAATTATTAATATACATGACACTCTCAGATTTATTTGACTCACATCCTTTTTTCCTATATTTATAACGCACTGATTAAGGACAATCTTTGCATAATTCAAACAGTCATTGCGGTGAGCCGTAAGCCCCGAGCGAAGCGTCGGGGAAAGCGACGCAATCTCATAACTCCTGATATTAACGAGATCGCCACGTCGTTTCACTCCTCGCGATGACCCGCAGGAAATTATGCAAAGGTTTTAAGGGTGGATAATCCGATTCCCAAATTTTACCGCATAAGGAGTTTTGGCCATGTACAACGTACTGCTCATAGGAAATGGTGCCCGAGAACATGCCCTTGCCGAAGCGATCATGAAATCAGCACATCGTCCCCGGCTCTTCTCATTCATGAGAGCAAACAACCCCGGTATCGCGTCAATCTCGGAGAAAGTGCTTATTGGAACTTACGACGACTTAGCCGCAATCAACGCTTTCGCCAGGGAATGCCGCATCGATTTTGCGATCATCGGACCGGAGGATCCCCTGAACAACGGAGTGGTTGATTCCCTGAAAGGAATCGGCATCCCTTCCGTGGGGCCCACGAAAAGCCTGGCCCGCCTCGAAACCTCCAAGTCCTTTACGAGAAACCTGCTCAAAAAATACGGCATACCGGGAAACCCGAAATTTGAGGTATTCACCTCCATGAAAGGAATTGAAAAATTTCTTGATGAACTTGATGGCATCGTGGTGAAGCCCGACGGACTGACGGGCGGGAAAGGAGTCATGGTTCAGGGGGACCACTTCGAAACCAAAGAAGAGGCATTGGCATACTGTGAAAAGGTGTTGAGAGAACATCCGTGCGTGATCATTGACGAGAAGCTGGAAGGTGAGGAGTATTCCCTGCAATGTCTCTGCGACGGCAAGACGGTCGTTGCCACGCCCCCCGTACAGGATCATAAGAGGCGCTTCGTCGACGACAAAGGTCCGAATACCGGAGGGATGGGTTCATACTCCTGCGAAGATCACTCCCTGCCTTTCATGGACCAAAGAGACGTTGCCGAGGGACTCATGATCACCCAGAAGGTTGCCGAGGCGATCTACAAAGAGACGGGTGAGTACTACAAAGGGATCATGTACGGCGGATTCATCGTCACAAAATCAGGGGTCAAGCTTTTAGAGTACAATGCCCGCTTCGGTGACCCCGAGGCGATGAACACCCTGCCCCTTCTGAAAACGGATTTTGTCGATGTCTGCAGGGCGGTCATTGAAGGCTCTCTCGACAGGATGAACATCGAATGCGAGAAAAAGGCATCGGTGTGCAAGTACATCGTACCGAAAGGCTACGGTCTCCCGAAAGACCATCCCTACGCGCAATCGCCGTCAGCAAAAATTGAGGTGGGCGACGTGGGGGATGCACGCCTGTACTACGCGTCCGTTGACAAAAGGGAGGATGGCCTCTACATGAGCGCGTCCCGGGCAATCGGTGTGGTAGGCATCGCCGACAATTTGGATGAAGCGGAAAAAATCGCCGAGAAGGCGGTATCCGCAATTAAAGGACATGTGGATCACAGGCCGGACATCGGAACGAAACCGCTTATCGAACAGAGAATCCGCCACATGCAGCAGGTAAGAAAATAAAACTAGGGACAGCGCCCTATTTTTACCACTAAAAAATAGGGCGCTGTCCCCTATTTTTTGCTATGGGACTTAACGACATCAAAAGGGTATTGATCAGCGTCACCGATAAAAAGGGGATTGTTGAATTCGCGAAGGAGCTCAAGAACTTTAAGGTCGAGATCCTCTCCACGGGAGGGACCGCCGCACAGCTTAAATCCTCCGGCATTGAGGTGACCGACGTATCCGACTACACCGGCTTCCCGGAAATGATGGACGGAAGACTCAAGACCCTCCATCCGAAGATTCACGGAGGTCTCCTGGCGCTGCGGTACAACGACACGCACAAGAAAGCCGCCGCCGAACACGGCATTAAGATGATCGACATGTTGGTCATCAACCTCTACCGGTTCGAGGATACGGTCGCAAAGGAAGACTGCGCGTTAGACGAAGCCATCGAGAACATCGACATCGGCGGACCGGCCATGATCAGGGCGGCAGCGAAAAACTATTGCTTTGTGAGTGTTGTCACCGATCCGGACGATTATCCGGAAATCCTCAGGGAGATGAAACTCACGGGGGGTAAAATCTCCGAAACCACCAATTTCACCCTCGCAAAGAAAGCCTTTCAGCTCACCGCCAGATATGACGCGGCCATCTCGAATTACCTGGGGGGCATAAGCCCGGAAGGACTGAAAAAGGCATTTCCCGACACCCTTACTGTCCAATTCATGAAGGCTCACGAACTTAGGTACGGAGAAAACCCCCACCAGCGCGCAGCATTTTACAGAGAAGCGGGCAAACCCGCATCAGCGATCACCTCTGCCCGTCAACTCCAGGGAAAGGAGATGTCCTACAATAACATCATGGACAGCGACGCCGCCTGGCGCATCGTCTCCGATTTTGAACTCCCCGCCGCCGTCATCGTCAAACACGCCAATCCCTGCGGCGTGGCAATCTCCGACAGCGACATCGCCACGGCGTACAAAAGGGCAATGGAAACGGACCCCGTATCCGCCTTCGGCGGCATCGTCGCGATAAACCGGCCCGTGGATAAATACACCGCGGAAGAATTGTCCAGGACGTTTCTCGAAGTCATCATGGCACCTGCCTTCGACGAAGAAGCGAGAGCGGTCTTGAGCGCCAAGAAGAACGTGAGACTTCTGGAAATCCCCCCGACAGGAACCCGGTTTACCGGATACGATCTCCGGAGGGTCGCGGGCGGTCTCCTGGTTCAGGAGAGCGACATCGACGATTTCGATATCAGGAAGGCCCGGGTTGCCACGAAACGCAGCCCCACGGAGGAAGAATACGAGGCTTTAGATTTCGCGTGGCGGG
>VGTB01000003.1 GCA_016874835.1 Deltaproteobacteria bacterium
CCGCAACCGTCTCGCTCCCCTCCAGCTTCAACCCCAGCGTGTCCCGGAAAAACTTGAGGGCCGCATCAATACTGTTCACGGCAACGCCTATATGATCCACTCTCTCTATCTTCATCATGACCTCCTCATATCCTAATTTTTACGTTTTGTTAAAAAATTATGAAGGTCTTCACACCGATGCTCTGCAACTCTTATCCGCTGAGTGATAGGAGGTTTACAGGCTACTTTTTCTTGCCTTTCTTGCCAACCTTGGCGAGCACTTCCTGAACCCTTTTGCCTATTTCGGCGGGATTCTTCTCGATAATTACGCCTGCTGCCTCCAGGGCTTTGAATTTTTCATCTGCCGTTCCTTTACCACCCGCGATTATCGCTCCGGCATGACCCATCCTTCTCCCCGGAGGTGCGGTTCGGCCGGCAATGAACGATACAACCGGTTTACTCACATTGGATTTGATATACTCGGCCGCTTCTTCTTCCGCAGTACCACCGATCTCACCAATGAGAACAAGTGCTTTTGTATCGGGGTCTTTCTCATAAAGCTCAAGTAAATCAACAAAATTCGATCCCGGCAGGGGGTCACCCCCGATGCCGATGGATGTGGTTTGACCGATCCCCAGACAGGTAAGCTGCCAGATCGCTTCATAGGTGAGGGTTCCGCTCCGTGAGATGAGACCTACATTACCCACTTTATGGATAAAACTCGGCATAAATCCTATCTTTCCCACACCGGGAGTGGTAATTCCCGGGCAGTTGCAACCGATCATTCTGCTTTTGGAAGTTTTCAACACCTGTTTTACTTTGATCATATCCGTTACCGGAACACCCTCTGTCATGGCCACGATTAAACCAATACCAGCTTCAATGGCCTCAATGATGGCATCTGCAGTGAATGCTGCAGGGGTGTATAACGCGGAGACGTTTGCTCCCTGTTGTTCCACCGCATCAATTACTCTGTTGTACACAGGAATCCCATCAACATCCATTCCCCCTTTTCCCGGGGTAACTCCGGCGACTACCTTCGTACCGAATTTTACCGATTCGCGGGTGTGAAACGCACCTTCCGAACCGGTAATGCCCTGAACTACCACACGCGAGTTTTTATCTAACAGTATTGCCATTTTCAACTCACCCTTTCTTCAATTATATTTTATTAGATTTCATGGTTATTTAATCAAGGAAACAATCTTTTCAGCCGCTTCATAGAGTCCGTCAGCCACGGTAAATTTCAAACCTGATTCTTTGAGCAGTCTACGGCCTTCTTCCACGTTTGTTCCCTGGAGCCTTATCACCATGGGAACCTTGATATCAACATTCTTCGCGGCCTGGATCAGTCCGTTGGCGACACGGTCACACCGCAGAATTCCTCCAAAGATGTTTACCAGAATGCCCTGCACGTTCGGATCCGCAGTCAGAATGCGAAATGCTTTTTCGATCTGGTCAGGATTCGCGCCACCGCCAACATCCAGGAAGTTTGCCGGTTCACCCCCCGCCATCTTGATAAGATCCATCGTTGTCATGGCGAGTCCCGCACCATTCACCATACAGGCAATATTCCCATCCAGCTTTATATAATTTACCCCTGCATTTTTCGCCAATACTTCCAGGGGTTCTTCTTCATTTTCATCCCTCAGATCTTTTATATCCGGATGACGGAAAAGTCCATCGTCATCAAAATTTATCTTGGCATCGACGGCCATAAGATCACCCTCTGCCGTGAGTACAAGGGGATTAATTTCAACAAGAGAAGCGTCCTTTTCAACAAAGAGCTGATACAACCCTTTCGCTATGTTTGTTAACTGGGCATTAAGAGCTTTGTCCGTACCCAATCCCAATCCAAAAGCGAGTTTTCTTCCCTCAAACGGGCTGAACCCGACTACCGGAGGTACCATACATTTGATGATTTTTTCCGGAGTGGCCTTGGCCACCTCTTCAATCTCCATTCCTCCAGCTTCCGATGCCATAAAAACCACGCATTCACGATCACGTGCGCGATCCACCACCATACCAAGATAAAGCTCTTTCTTGATATTCGATGTTTCCTCCACCAGAACCTTAAGAACTTTCTTCCCTTCCGGTCCGGTCTGGTGGGTGACCAGTTGCATACCCAAGATTGCCTTCGCCGCATTGTAGGCCTCATCCGGTGTTTTCGCAACCTTAACTCCACCGCCTTTTCCTCTCCCGCCGGCATGTATCTGAGCCTTCACAATACACGTTTTGCCCAGGGAAGCGGCGATTTCGCGAGCCTTCTCAGGGGTGTCCGCGACATCACCTTTGGGTACCGGAACATTGTATGCCCGCAAGAGATTTTTAGCCTGATACTCGTGAATCTTCATTTATGAACCTCCAATCCTTTTGATTTATGATATTTTTTAATTTCCTGAAATTTCAAAAAATATTCGAAATGTGTCCAGACTCCCTTGAAGACAAACCCCGAGATATAAAACTATGATAAGAAAGATGAATCAATTTCTTGGGGGAGATTTCCGGCCACTGCGAGCACCAATTCTGCCTTTCTTTAAATTATGAAGACTTCTGTGAAAGCCTCTGAGAAAGCCATTGAGGACTACTATGATCAGTGGCGCTTCATATCACCCCAAAATACTTCTGTCAACCGTTTTTTATATATATTCCGGCAAATTTTTCCAAACCGATCACAATGACGATATTCCGCATGGAACATGACCTCAGCCGAAATGTTAACAGCTGGAAAAAGCGATAGATATTCATCGACGAACAGGTGCTTCTCACGGTTCAACGAGAAAACATATTATGGCAAAAACGCATGAATCAGACGGAGGCAGAACGACCTGTGGTTCACCGGGGAAAAAGTTGCGTTTCGGTTCTCATGTCCCCTGGCTATATCCGTGGACCAACCTACACGTCACCGTATCAAAAAAAAGGCCTCAGATAATGACCTGAGGCCCGTAGAATGTGTACGATACTTCCGTTACTCCGGCATGATATCCATTCTCTTGTAAGGCAGTTTGACATCCTTATTTTCGAATAACCTGAACATCTGGCACACAAGAGATCTTGTAGTAGCGGGATCGATGATTTTGTCAAGGTTGAGCTTGGCTGCAGGAGCGATGGGATTCAAAAACCGGTTCCTGTATGCTTTCAACAGTTCATTTCGCTTCGCCTTGGGATTTTCCGCCTTCTTTATGGCATCCCGCTCCAAAACATCCACTGCACCCTCGGGACCCATAACTGCCATTTCACAGGGGGGCCACACCACAACGATATCCGCACCCAGATCTTTGGAGCACATGCCCAGATACGAACCACCGTATGACTTTCTGGTGACCACGGTTACCTTGGGCACCGTCGCCTCAGAATAGGCATAGAGCATTTTTGCCCCGTGTCTGATGATGCCACCCCACTCCTGATCAGTCCCCGGCAGGTATCCGGGAACATCAACTAAGTTCAAAATGGGGACATTATACGCATCACAAAAACGGATGAACCGGGAACCTTTATCAGAGGACTGCACGTCAAGACATCCTGCCATAAACATGGTGTTCTGCGCCAGTATGCCTACCGTTCCTCCCTCAAAACGGGCCAGACAGCAGACGATGTTTCTCGCCCACTGTTCATGCCATTCCATAAAGTCTCCATTATCTACGACCAATTTTATTACCTTCTTCATATCGTACGGCTGATTGGGATTATCAGGAACGATGGTACGTAGTTCCTCCTCATATCTATCTATCGGGTCGTCGCATTCATACCTTGGAGGTTTATCCTTGCATCCCCCCGGCAGGAAACCAAGAAGTCTCTGTACTTCAAATATACAGTCATCCTCGTTTTTCACAATGGTGGTAATATTAGCAGTCGTCGTTGCGTGAACCCTCGGTGCGGCAATCTCAGCCTCCTTTACGTCTTCACCCGTCGCCGCTTTTATGATTTCCGGATCACTTGCATAGAGTTTCGTGATCTTATCAATACCGAATGTCCAGTCCGCCAGGCCCGGGATTATGGTCGCTGCCCCCGTGCATGGACCGGCAATGACGCAGATCTGAGGCATGCGGCCGGAGTACAGGCTCATATGATACGCCACGGTGCCGAGGCCATACATGGAATCGGGTCCCTCTTTAAACCGCAGACCTTCCGAGTCAACGAAGTACACCATGGGGGCACTATTATTGGCAGCTTCTTTTATCACATTGACTATCTTCCTCGCATGGACCTTTCCAATCGTTCCCCCCATGACCGTGGCATCCTGGAATATGCCATAGACAGGTCTTCCATACACGAGTCCATACCCTGAAATGACGCCATCTGCCGGCGTCTCCTCCTCGAACATATTATAATGTACACTCACAGACCTGCAGAATGTACCGATTTCAACAAAGGTGCCCGGATCAAAGAACCTTTCTATCCTCTCTCTTGCTGTGTACTTTCCCAGATCATGCTGGCGCTGTACCGCTTCCGGCCCGCCCATTTCGAAAATCTTCGCCTCTTCGTCCAGGATATATCCCAGCTTCTCCAACACTGTCATATCGTCATAAAGTTTCTCAGCCATTAGAAACCTCCTTTGCTATATTCTTTCATTCGTTAATGAGGCTTTATGTTATGCTTCTTAAACAGCGTATCAACTATTTTCTTCTCGAACATCTTCAGCGCCAGGCATATGACCTTCCTCGTCTCAGCGGGATCAATGATCTCGTCGATGTAAAAATCTCCCGCCGGTACTTCCGGATTGAGGATGCGTGACCTATAATCCTTAATTAATTCCTCCAGTTTTCCCGGAGCGGCTGCTAATGCATCCTTCTCAATGGCCTTCACTGCAACATCTGGACTTGCAGGCGACATTTCACTAGTAGGCCAGGTGAGAACAAGATCGGCACCCAACATCTTGGAGCCTAGGAGACCGGGTCCACCATAGGCCTTTCTGGTAATGACGCTTATCTTGGGAACGGTAGCTTCGGAATAGGCGTGTATGATTTTCGCATTATGCCTGATGAGTCCTCCCAGTTCCTCAGCCTTGCTCGCGATGAATCCCGGTGTATCAACAAAGGTGATAATGGGGATATTATAGGCGTCACAGAAGCGAATGAATCGCGCCGTCTTGTCACTGGCGTCTCTTGTAACGGCCCCACCGAGGTTTGCCGGATTATGAGCAATAATGCCAACGGAATATCCGTCCATCCTTGCAAATGCGCAGGTAATGCTGGGTCCGAATAATTCCATCCATTCGAAAATATCGCCTTTATCCACAACCTTTCTCAAAATCTCTTTCACATCATACGTTGCCTCAGGATCGCTGGGCAGTATTCCGCATAGTTCGGGAATCAATCTGTTTGCAGGATCACCCATATCCACACGGGGAGGTTTTTCCCTCGCACTCCCAGGTATCAGGCTGAGCAGTTTCTTTATCTGGGCTAAGCACTCATCCTCATCCAGAGCATAGAATGTTCCGTTCCCGCTCCTCTCACAATTCACTCTCGCACCACCAAGGGTTTCCTTGGATACATCTTCACCCAAAACGGCCTTGATTACTATTGGCCCGGTAATGAAAGCCTCCGTCAATCCTTCTACCATAAAGATGCAATCCATCAATGCAGGGGAATAGACAGCGCCTCCCGCGCAGGGTCCTATAATGGCGCAAAGCTGGGGAACAGAGCCGGAATAGATGCTGTTACAGTAAAAGAGATCTCCATAGCCTGCGAGCGAATCGGTCCCCTCCTGGATTCTCGCCCCTCCTGAGTCAGCAATGTAGAGAATGGGGCAGTTGTTCTGTACCGCTTCACCGGCCACCCTCATGATTTTATCTGCGTGAATTCTTCCGAGTGTCCCTCCCCATACCGTGAAATCCTGACAGAAAAAGTACAGTGGTCTTCCATTCACAAGACCATACCCCGCGACGATACCATCAGCTGCCAATTCCTCCCCCGGAACGTCGTGCAAACCATAATGCAGGCCTCGGGATCTGGCATGCCTCCCCACCTCGACAAACGTTCCCGGATCGAACAACCTTTCAATTCTCTCCCTTGACGTGTATTTATTCCTCTCATGCTGACGCTTTATCGTCTTGGCGCCACCCATGCGCTCCAGAAGAGACTTCTTTGCCAGGACAATCTCGCACTTCTCATCCGTAGTCAGATCGGCCCATTTCTTATCTTTGTATTTTTCTATAAATTCTTTATATTTCTTTTCTTTTTCCTGAGCCCACTCTTCAGTAGTCGTCCACTTCGCACCCTTCTCTTCGGCCATACTACACCTCCTTAATTTTGAGTGTGGGAACGGTTAGCACCCTTTGGTATTTTTGTCAACCATTTATTGCACATTTTCTGGAACTTTCCCGAAATGACCGGTAACAGGAAATTTTTTAGAGGAATCGGCGCTTAGCTTAACGATACACGCACAGAGGATATGTACCGGGCAGTCTCACATTGATAAGACAATTAACCCTGATCGGAGAGGCAACACAGAATGTACCACATACAAAAGAGACCTTCGCACAATGAATCAACTTACATTGCCACAAAGGTCTCGGATATAACGAGCGAGAATGTATCTTTCCCTAATCAATATTCATTATGGTCTATATTCGTATACTTCGTATTCCGTTTTCTGACCCAGTAATGCATCGATTTTTTCCTGAATATCGGCTCTCTCTTTACTGGCCAGCCATTTCTTCCACGCGTCAAGTGCGTTCCACGTGCTGATCACCAGATACTCATCCGGCTTATCAATATTCTTTAAAGACTCCCCTGACACATAACCGGGCTGCTTCACAACGAGTGATCTGAGCTGCATGATGAGATCTTGTAATTTCGATGACTTATCCGCGGTTACCTTTCTTTTGATCAGAATTTTAACTGTCATTGTTCTCACCTCCTAAGTTGTTTCGGGTTTGTCTTCCTTCTTCCAACGACCTCGGTTACTTCGTATAATATATTTTATAACGAGGTTAAACTTGGCTGTCAAGAATTTTATGGAAATTATTATACGGCATCGACATCTCTCTCTTCTCTTGATGAGACCACGGCATCCCCGGTTTCACCAGGGGACGATGTAAGTCTTCCCAGGATTCTGGCCGTGTCCGCCCCTCCTCTGGTTCAGTGAGACACGTTGAAAAATGCCACCAAGACGATGAGATTGATAATAACGACTTTGCGGCTGATGCATCTCTGTTATTTTTCCACAGGTTTATAGGACTCAATGCACTTTGAGTCCTTGGCATCACATATATTCGGAGGACAGGTCCGACCGCCCTTCCTTGTGTAAAAGTCCAGGCACCTCATGTCCGCATCACAGCCCGGTTCCCCGGGTACACACTTCAAGGTACAATAGGCACAGCTTTTTCCGAACCATTTTCCAAAATGAATGTAAAAGTCATTCTTTTCTCTCTTCATATTCGGATACCTGCTCTCCAAATAGTCAACCCATTCCTTCTTCGGCAGGTAGCGAGCACTGCCTCTGGTGAGATTGGATGTCTTGAGAGCTTTTTGCACCTTTTTGTAATCCTCATGAACATATGCCGAGCATTCATTGGCATCCTTCTGATCAGGCGACACGCCTGATATCGGACTGGTACCGGACGGCTCCGCCTGCTTGACTGTTCCTTCCGTTTGCTCTTGTACCTTTTGCTTGATCGAATCAGGCACAGCATCTTTGACTTTGTCAAGCCATCCCGCCTGAACTGTTGCTGAAAAACAGAACACAGATACCGCCATAATGATGATCTTTTTCATGATAGGCTCCCCCGAAATGTATTTGAATTCCTTTTTTGATGGGCGAAGTATAGGCGAAGCGATCTTGTCTGTCAATTTGCAATGGGTTTCAAACATACCACCACCAACTGTAGATCATGCTGATTATGTCATGGAAACCAGGAAGGAAGAAAAATCTCGACAAGAAAAGTATTGGGTCTTTGTGATAACGTAAAAGAGCAATTCCGGTGTTGAAGAAAGGGAAAGTCCCGTGAAAGTATTTTTTATCTCAAAACAGCGAATTGCGCTCATAAATTGGCGGAAGTGCATGGGAATCGAACCCACCCGAGACGGTTTTAGCGCCCCGCACTGGATTTGAAGGGCACAACCACCGAAATATACGTCCCCCTTGAGTCCCGATATATCTTCACTTTTTCGAGACGTCAAGTGTTTACGAAAAAAACAATGTCGGATACAGTTGGGGCAAGTTGGCAGATGTTTTTAATGTTGTGGGTACAATTTTAGGCACAAAAAAGGGATAACATCTTCAGGACTGTTATCCCCTTTATTTTTTGAAAAATAGCAATCTAAAATTGCATGCTCCACATCCTAAAAGTGGAGATAGCTCTAATATAAAGGGTTGATAATTTGCGTCAGGACTCTGCCGTCACGGTCTTTTTACAAAGACGAAATCCCCACCCTCATCTCCCGTTTCACTGATCGCACCATAAAGAGGCGTCTGATTTGTGGGGCTATTGTTAACGACAGCTTCTCTAAGACTCACAAAAAGTTTTTGAGCATCTATGAACCCATCTTTATTTTCCCTGAGCCGTTTCACAAGATACTCCAGAAAAACACTGCGGTCAGGAACGGTTTTCAGAGAACCGCTGGTGATAGCCTTTCTGCTGGGAAGCTCGTAAATCTTTTCCATAGCGACTTGTGGTCTATCAGAAACACTCCGCACCTTGAAGAGCCCCCCACTGAAACAGGCGTCAGCGACAATGAGAATATGCTTTGCCCTAATGGCCTTCAAATAATCCCGAATAACGCTGTTCGGTATCCAATCGGAAGGATCATTGATTCCAGAGGCGCCTCTGGGAAGCCAGAACCCCTGCTTCATATCTTCCATCCAGGTTCCGTGCCCCGCATAGAAAATCAACAGATTGTCATGTTCGGTCAACTTGTACCTCAGAGACTGTAATGCCTTATAGATCGGCTTTCTGTCGGGATTTTCGAGAATGATTATGTTTTCCTTTTCAAATGTATAATTTGACACGAGAATATCCCTCAATCTCCTGGCATCGGAAATAGCATAGTCAAGCTGATTGATCTCTTTACTGTCGTAATCCTGAATGGCAAATTGTCAATCCTGATTTATTAATAGCCAAATACCAGAAATAACCTCATACTACTCAGGAAGTTATAATTACACAACCCCGATCGGAGCCACTCATGGGCATTAATTTAATGATTACCTATTTCATGTGTAAATAATTTATGATGACGGGAAAAATAATACCAGCAGCTCTCACGAGGTCGCTTCGTTGTTGGCCAGGAAACTATCCCCTTCGATTTTTCATTAGTTCGCTTTTTCATGGCTAAATATTATCACTTATTTATGCTTAACAACCACTGAGCTATATACTGACAGACTTTACAGGTCTATGTGTCATTCCCCTGCTGGAAGATAATCATAAATTCGAAGAAGGAATTTCCAGAGGGGAACGGCCATAATCTTCGCGTTGTCCAAGGTGCTTTCCCCTTCAAAACTCATAGTTACCAGAAAGATTTTCTTTGTCTTTGGGAAACGCCGGAGGAAAAGCCTGAGCCCGGTGAGACGTTTGTCCTTCCAGTCAAGATTTACTACGTACTTTGCCTCAACTGGTAGTGGGGCTTTGTAGCTTCCCGTTATAAAATCTACTTCGCGCTCGCTTTCAGCATAATAACCGCAGGAGATGCTATTCCTTTTAAGTTCCATAAAGACCGCGGTTTCCGCTTTGCTTCCGTCATCTCCCGGGCCGATGAGGAGCGTCCGTATTCCATTATCACACAAATAAATCTTCTTCTGAGCATAGATCCGCTCGGAATGGGAAGCTGACCATTTCTCAACAGATTGGAGAAGAAACGCCTCCTCAAGATAGCTCACGTAATCCTTAACTGTATCCAGTGAGAGTCCTAAAATCTTTGAGAGTTTATTAAAGCTGATCCGTGATCCCGTTGAAGCGGCAATCAGGCGGATCAAATCGCGGAGCGCATAAGGCTTCTTGATCGGATAATTACGGATAAGATCACGGGCGAGGATATCATCCAGGAGGTTTGTCATGTATTGCTGTGAAGGATGGAGAACATGTTCAGGATAACCTCCAACGTCGAGGTACTCGGCTACGAGTGTTTCGTATTTATAGTCTTCGGATAAATTTGGTCGACCACCACGGAACATCAAGAATTCGCTGAAGCTCAAGGGATAAACTGTGCTGATGATCTGTCTTCCCGTGAGTTTGCCGCCTTGTCGGGCAATCAGGGATGATGAGGAACCCGAACAGAAGATTTTCAACGACTCACTGTCGTAAAGAGATTTTATCTCCGTCTCCCAATCGGGATTGTCCTGGATTTCATCAAGAAAGAGATAGAGTTTGCGATCTCGCCCATGTCCGAAGATTTTTCGAAAGTTCTTCAAATGTTCTGAAATGCGGATGGCGGAGAGATTCGGATGATCGAGGGGTAAGTAGAGTATATCCTTTTCAGAGATGCCGTTATCGAGAAGCGTATTGATGAACTGCTTCAAAATCGTTGTTTTGCCACTGCGCCTGCTACCTATGAGAATCTCAACCTGCCGGCGTTCCAACTGGGCAGAAAACTTATGAAGATAGGCATCCCGCTGTATTCCTGTATCAAAGGGTTTCTTTTCCCACCAGGGACTTAAAGCATAATAGATTGATTCCATGGGTGGGATTTAACCTTAAATAGAAAGATTTGTCAAATAGTTTCTATTATAGTCGAAATTATTTAACTCCAGCTTATAACTCTCTAATTTTATGTAATATTATTGTTGATGAAAAGATTATAGAAAAGTACTCAACAAAAAAATTGTTATGAACAGAGATATGTACAATAGTACTCAGATATTTATGGCGGAAGTGCATGGGAATCGAACCCACCCGAGACGGTTTTAGCGCCCCGCACTGGATTTGAAGTCCAGGAGGCCCACCAGTGACCTTGGCACTTCCGCTGATTTTATCCTCTTCCCGGCACTATTGTTACCGCTTCGCAAATAAGCTCGGAAGAGATACAACAAATCCTATGTATTTATAAGGTATTCCGGCCTCGATGTAAATTCAAAAGATTGATCAAGGAGCTGAACCGTCACCTCCTCACCTTTGGCCACATGCCCTGTCTTTTCCGGGAGGACAATCAGGCCATTAGCCCTGACCATTGACTTCAGTATGCCGGAACCCTGTTCGCCCGTCGTGGTAACCAGAAATTCCCCGTTCTCATATTCAACTCTGGCCCGGATGAAATGCGTTGTCCCTTTCTTTTTGGTGATATTCTCCATGGATGTTGCCGTTACCGTCCTCCGGAAGAGCCGCCTGCACCCCATCATCTTCAATATGGAGGGTCTCACGAATTGTTCAAAGGATACCATTGAGGATACTGGGTTCCCGGGGAGGCCGAACACGGGAATTCCCCTCATGGATCCGAAAGCGAGTGGCTTCCCCGGTCTCATGGCAACCTGCCAGAACTGCATTTGGTTCCCCACTTCCTGCATGATATCCTTGACAAGATCGTAATCTCCCACCGAAACCCCTCCGGAAGAGATAATGATATTCGCCCGTAGCGCAGCGTTGAATTTTGCGATGAGCTCATCCCTTGTGTCTTTTGCGATACCCAACTGCAGTGGAATCCCGCCACATTCAATGATCTGTGCCGTAATGGAATAACTGTTGCTGCTCACAATCTGCCACTGGGACGGTGTGTCGTCAATATCAACGAGCTCATCCCCCGTCGCAATCACAGCGATCATAGGCCTCTGATATACATATATATAAGACCTCCCGAGAGCGGCGAGCATGCCGACTTCTGCCGGCCTGATGACATCACCCCGGGAAATGACCTGTTCCCCTTCGCGGACATCTTCCCCCGCCCACCTTATGTCCTGTCCTTCTTCCGCCTCCACAAATATTTTGACCTTCCGTCCGTCCTTTTTCGTATCCTCAACCCGCACCACCGCGGTACCACCTTCCGGGACAGGTGCTCCCGTCATGATTCGCGCCGCCTTGCCGGTCCCGATCCGCTTCCCGGGAATCGCCCCCGCCGGAATATCTTCCACCACATCAAGGACGACGGGCCTCTCTCTGGACGCGTTTCGGGTATCTTCCCAGCGGACCGCATACCCATCCATTGCAGAATTGTTTCTCGGCGGAATGTTGCGGCTCGCACACACATCCTCACCGATTACCCTCCCTAACGAATCGAGAATATTCACCTTCTCGATACCAAGTGGCTCGATGGAGCCAAGAATCCGGTCTAACGCTTCCTCGACGCTGATCATCTCCCGATGCCGCTTAACATTTTTATGGATAGCTATCTCAAACACTCCCCCTTGTCAATAGATAAGCACGGCATGGATTTTTTGCGCTTGAATAAAAAATATTTATCATATAGAAGTCCTTTTTTAAGCATTGATAGATTCATAGAAAAACAAATGTAATGAATACCTTATCGCTGCAGAAAAAAATCAGAAAACTTCTTTCAGAAAAAAACGCAGTGCTCCTGGCACACTATTATCAAAGAAGGGAGATTCAGGACATTGCTGACATCTTAGGTGATTCCCTTGCACTGAGCCTTGGTGCGGCAAAAACAGGCGCCGATATCATTGTATTTGCGGGCGTCCATTTCATGGCCGAAAGTGCCTCCATCTTATGTCCTGACAAGACAGTCCTTCTTCCCCGCCTTGAGGCAGGTTGCCCCCTGGCAGATATGGCGAATGCTGAGCAACTTACGGCCGCAAAAAGGGACAATCCCGGGGCAATGGTAGTCACCTACATCAATTCATCCGCGGAAACCAAGGCGCTCAGCGACATCTGCTGCACATCTTCAAACGCGGTGAACGTGGTAAACTCTTTAAACGGCGATAAGAAAATCATTATGGTTCCGGACGGAAACCTCGCCCGCTACACATCCCGAATCACCGGTAAGAAAATTATGCCCTGGAACGGGCACTGTCCGGTTCATCAATGTCTGAGCGGTGAAGATGTCATAACGGTGAAGGCAATGCACCCCAGAGCACTCTTTGCGGCACATCCCGAATGCAGAGCCGAGGTGTTGGCAATGGCCAATTTTGTAGGCAGCACGGGAAAAATCCTCAATTACGCGAGAGAATGCGATGCGGGTGAGCTCATTGTGGGCACGGAACAGGGCATCCTGTATCAACTGCAGAAACAGAATCCGGGGAAGTCATTCATTCCCGCATCCCCCGACATGGTCTGCAGGACGATGAAATGTATCACCCTGGAGGACATCCTCACCGCACTGAGGGAAATGAAATACATAATAAAGGTTCCGGACGAAATAAGGATTCCCGCAAAAAGGGCATTAGACAGGATGCTCGCGATTTCTTGAAGACAGAAAGAGTGAAAAAGATAGTAGAAAGAAAAAAAACATTTTCAGATCCCTCATTCAATATCCTGTATGACAGGCTCAACCGAAAAGAGCACGTATCGAGGGTTGCCGGTCTCCAGGGCTCAGCAATATCTTTCCTTGTGTCATTGATATACAGACACATACAGAAAACGCTGATCGTAATCACACCGACGGAGAAAGAGGCCAAAGACATCTATCAGGATATCACCTGTTTTACCGAGGAACATGACAGGATTGCCCTGTTTTCTCCCCGGGATGCTTTTTCAGTGGATATGTTCGCATTTCAGCGCGAAGTGGAAATGTCACGCATAGAGGTCCTCTGCCTGCTACGGTACAACACTCCCTCCATAATAGTGACCCCTCTCAAGGCATTGATGCAGAGAGTAATCCCAAAGAGCGCGTTAGAAGACTACACACAACAGATCTCCATAGGGGATACCGTTGACAGAGACCTCCTCATCACAAAGTTAATTGAAGGCGGCTACAGCAGAACGGCGTTAGTGGAAGATAAGGGACAATTCAGCGTGAGGGGGCACGTAATTGACATCCACCCGCCTACAATGTCCCAACCGGTCAGGATGGAATTCTTAGGGGATGAAGTGGAATCTCTGAGGAAATTTAATCCGGCATCACAGCGTTCTGCGGAAGAGCTGATCGATTTTATCCTCACTCCGGTAAGAGAGATAATCTTCTCTGAGGAACGGAAACGACGGGCGGTGAGAAACATCAAACAGAGGGCAAATGAACTGGGACTTTCCAGGGGAACCAGGACGCGTCTCATCGAGATGATTTTAAACGGACTCCTCACCACGATAAACCCCCTGTTCCTGCCTCTCTTTTACATCTCTCCTGATGGAGAAGACCATGAACGTACCGGCAATTCCATTTCTGGAGAAAGAGAGAATTCCCCCGACTCTCTGGGCACATTTCTCGACTACCTCCCCGAGAACAGTGTCCTCGTATGGGACGATTTGCCGACCATAGAAAAAACAGCGGAAACGATTGAGAACGGAATAGATCGTCTTTTACTGAAGGCCCGCAACGAGGAAAAATTTTACCTGGAAAAGGACTACTCCACCATATCCAGGGATATTCTCCTCCGGAAGTGTGAACGCTTCCAGACGGTATTCATTGAGAATCTTCCGATCGCGGAAGGGAGCAATACCACTGACAGCGCACTCGTGAAATTTCTCGTGGAAACGGAGGTAAAGCCGGGCGGGCAAATCAGGGACTCCGGGGCGGGAGAGGGATTGTTGAAACCCCTGGTGGAAAAAATCAGACAACGGCTCCGCGAGGGAAATCTGGTCACCCTTTTCGGGAGCGGACAGGAAGAGGTACAGCGCATTCGGCATCTCCTGGAGCACTATACCCTGTCCATTCACCGGCCCGAATCCTCCTTCGCCGAGGATGTGGATCGGCATGAGGGGCAAGGGAGACTTGTTGTCAGAGAGGGGAAAATAACCACCAGTTTCCATATGCCTGACCGGAAGCTCGTCGTGATCACTGACGAGGAGATATTCGGCAGGAAAGTACCCAAAAGGCGATTGAGGCCGGCAAGGGAAAGATACTTCCTGAGATCATTCGGAGAATTGAAGGAGGGGGATTATGCAGTCCATACCGATCACGGCATCGGAATATACCGGGGGCTGCAAAAACTCTCTGTCGGTGAGATCGAAAATGATTTCCTCCTCCTGGAATACATGGATGGTGATAAGCTGTATATACCGGTGGACAGAATCGACCAGATTCAGAAATACATCGGCCCGGAGGGATTCGTCCCGAGAGTTGACAAGCTGGGAGGCTCCTCCTGGGAAGCGACCAAGGAAAAGGTCAAAAAATCAATCATGGAAGTTGCCGAGGAGCTGATTTCCATTTACGCCGCCAGAGAGGTGATGGAGGGATACGCGTACTCGGCTCCGGACACGACGTACGATGAATTCTGCTCCACTTTCGAATTTGAAGAAACACCAGACCAGTCCGGATCCATTGAAGACGTTCTGGCAGACATGAGCACTGCCAAGCCTATGGACAGACTGGTCTGCGGGGATGCAGGATTCGGTAAGACGGAAGTTGCTCTGAGGGCGTCTTTCAGAGCGGCCATGGAGGGAAAACAGGTGGCGATTCTCGTTCCGACAACGATTCTGGCGGAACAGCATTTTCAGACATTTTCCAGGCGTTTGCGAGAATATCCCCTTCGTGTTGAAGTCCTGAACCGTCTGAAGACAAAGGCCGAGCAGCAAAAAATTGTGGAAGGAATTCTCAAAGGCACTGTGGATATCATTATCGGAACCCACAGGATACTGCAAAGCGATATCAAGTTCAAAGACCTCGGGCTGGCGATTATTGATGAAGAACAGCGTTTTGGAGTCGCCCACAAGGAAAAACTGAAAAAGCTCAGGACACTCGTTGACGTGCTCACCCTCACGGCGACTCCCATACCGAGAACACTGCACCTGTCACTCATCGGTATCCGCGATCTCTCGGTCATCAATACCCCCCCGGAAGACCGGCTCCCAGTCAAAACCTATGTCGTTGAATTCAACGAAGAGGTAATACAGGATGCAATCCGGCAGGAACTCAACAGAAACGGCCAGGTCTTTTTCCTCCACGACAGGGTGAGATCCATCCACACCATAGCACGGCTGGTGGAACGGCTCGTTCCCGAAGCCAGGATCGGAGTCGTTCACGGCCGCATGAAAGGCAAAGATATCGAGGATACCATGACAAAGTTCATCAGAAACGAGTACAACGTTCTGGTGTGCACATCGATCATCGCATCCGGCCTCGACATACCGACGGCAAACACGATGCTGATCAACCGGGCCGACCGGTTCGGACTTTCTCATTTGTATCAGATCAGGGGGAGAGTGGGGAGATCAAAGGAAGATTCTTTTGCCTACCTTTTCATTCCGAAGGGATCGCTGTTGTCGAGAGATGCTCAAAGGCGGCTCCGGGTCATCACGGAATTTTCGGAACCGGGATCAGGATTCAAAATCGCCGCAAATGATCTTGATATCAGGGGAGCGGGCAATATTCTGGGGACATCACAATCAGGCCATATATCGGCCGTAGGATACGAGCTGTACACGGAATTGATGGAAAAAACCGTAAGAGAAATCAAGGGAGAGAAGATGCCCGAAGCGGAGGTGAAACCGGAAATTCATTTAGGGGTCCCCGCATTCATCCCGGAAGGCTACATGCCCGATGTTCAGAGCCGCCTCATTACCTATAAGCGTTTGTCGACGGCATCTACAGACCAGGATCTGTCCGAAATCAGAGAGGAACTGACCGACTGTTACGGATTCGTGCCGGAAGAAGTGGAAAATCTCTTTGAACTGATCAGGATCAGAAACCTGATGAAGACCATACGGGGGAAAAAGATAGGATATGACGGAGAAACCATGAGTATTCATCTAGACAGGCGCAGTCCCATAGATCCGTCAAAAATTATTGAGATAACCCGGCAGAAGGGAAAAGGAGTGCGGTTCACACCTGATTTCAGGTTGACTATACCCGTTCCGTATCTGCATGCGGCTGAGATTACCGGTCAGGCCAGGGAATTCCTGGAGCACCTGGTCAATTGAAACGATTTTTATTATGCCAATGAATCACCACTGTGCCGCGCTACCGCTCCGGGAAGAACGAGACACCCTGATGAAGTGAGCGATATATGAAGAGATGCCAAACGGCCCTTTCGGGATTCATATGCGTGTTTATCGTTTTCATCACCTGCACCTGTCAAAAGGGTGATACCGCAAAAAAGGTGGCAATTGTGGATGGCCAGAATATCTTCCTCAGCGAACTCAGTGACCGAATCAAAAAGGAAATGAACTTATCCGCAGACAGCGCTTCCATTGACAGAACACATTATGATCTCCTAAAGGAAGAAATCCTGAGCACGATGATTGACGAGAAGGTGATGCTTCTGCGGGCGCGGACACTCTCCCTTTCTGTCAGTGACGAAGAACTCTCAAAGAAGATTGAAGAAATCAGAGCATATTATACAGATGACGGCTTTACCAGAACCCTCTCCGCACAGAATGTCGATTTCGGCGTATGGAAGGAAGAATTGAGAACCCGCATGCTCATGGAAAAGCTGATTGTCACGGATGTAAATGCCAAAATCACGGTTACGGAGGATGAGGCGAGAGCATACTATAAAACCAGCAGAAAAAGATTTGAAACGGGGAAAAGGGTCCGTGTTGCCCAGATCATTGTCCGTGAGGAAAGAAAAGCAAAAGTACTCCTGAATAGATTGAAGAGAGGCGAAGATTTTGCTAAGGTTGCCCGGGAAGAATCGATAGGACCCGAAGCGGTAAGTGGTGGTGACCTCGGATTTGTCATCCCGGGAGTCATGCCGGAAGAAATCGACAGAGTTCTTTTTTCTCATGCTCCCGGATCAATCAGTGAGGTCATCAAGAGCCCTTACGGATACCATATTTTCAAGATCATCGAAAAAGAAACGAGCAGCAAAAAAAACTGGCCGGAAATAAAGGATCTGGTGATGGCGGAATTGAAAAAGCAGAAAGAAGAAATGGCATACAGCAAATGGCTGGAAGACCTGAGATTGAAGGTTACCGTGCGCACCGACAGGAAACTTCTCAATGCAATGCCCCCCCCCGGACAACAGGCAGAATAACGACAACAACCATTATTGAGGACTCACAGTGAAAATAATCAAAACCTTGCTATATCTCACCGCGGGAGCGGTGCTTCTCTCCACGTCAGTGCATGCGGAAGTCGTTGACAGAATCGTCGCAATTGTAAACGGCGATGTCATAATCCTGTCTGAATTGAACGCGGCTTTCGGAACATTGCAAAAAAGAATCGAGGCATCATCCAGAGAAGCCGACAAGGAAAAAATCCTCGCAGAATCCAGGAGGATGGTACTCGACAGAATGATCGACAATCTGCTAATCGATCAAGAATCAAAAAAATCCGGGATCGTAATAAAAGACGAAGAGGTTATGGAGACCATTAAGGATATACTTTCCCGGAGAAATATGTCCATGGATGATCTCTTGAGAGGGCTGGCACGAGAAGGAGCTTCTTTTGATACATACAAAAAGGACGTGAAAGAACATCTCCTGAAAATGAGGCTCCTCAGACGTGAGATAAAGTCCAGGATCACCGTGAGTGAAGAGGAAATAGGGAATTACTACAATAAGCACCGGCAGGACTACGAAGGGAAGGAAGCGGTAAGGATCAAGCAAATCATCATCCTCCTCCCGAAAGATCATGACGAAAGCACGAAAAAAGCGCTCAGAGAAAAGATAGACAACATCCACAGGCAGCTGAGAAAAGGCGAATCATTTGATCTCCTTGCCGCCCGCTATTCCCAGGGACCAGCTGCGCACATGGGGGGTGACATCGGTTTTGTGGAAATAGGACTGATGCTTCCTGAAGTGGAAAAGGCGGCCTTTGGTCTGTCCAAAGACGAAATCAGCGACGTCATCGAATCTCCCGTCGGGTTTCATATCATCAGGGTCATTGATAAGAGAGGGGCCGGACTCAAGCCCATCGCAACCGTCCGCGATGAAATCATCCATAAGATTGAGGAACAGAAGATGGACAAGAAGTACGAAGAATGGATCAAAGAACTGCGAAATAAATCCCACATTGAAATAAAACTGTAGTTGACAAGAATGCACTTCATCAGAGTAAAGGGAGCATCTCAACACAACCTCAAACATATCAGCGTCGATATCCCCCGTGACAAGTTGGTTGTGATAACCGGAGTCAGCGGTTCCGGGAAGTCCTCCCTCGCGTTCGATACAATCTATGCCGAGGGGCAGAGACGATACGTCGAATCGCTTTCCGCCTATGCCAGGCAATTCATCGGTCAGATGGACAAGCCCGACGTGGAATCCATCGAGGGACTTTCCCCCGCCATTGCCATCGAACAGAGGACGGCCAGTCAGAATCCCCGTTCGACCGTCGGTACTGTCACCGAAATCTATGATTATCTCCGACTCCTCTTCGCGAGAATCGGCATTCCCCACTGTTATCAATGCGGACGGGAGATACGATCTCAGACCATAGACATGATGGTGGAACACATTCTCGCACTCCCTGACAAGTCCAGAATCAATCTCCTGGCACCCATCGCACGGGGAAAAAAGGGAGAATTTCAAAAAGAGCTGAAGAAGCTTCAGAGGGATGGATTTGTCAGGGTCCGGATTGACGGGGAGCTTCATGATCTCGGTGATGAAATCATTCTCGACAAGAATAAACGCCATGACATCGATGTCGTTGTTGACCGCCTCATTGTCAGGGAGGAAATCCGGAAACGCCTCAGAGACTCCCTTGAAATCGCAACAGGTCTCTCGGACGGGCTCGTCCGTATTACCCTCGCCACCGGGGAAGAATTCCTCTTCAGTGAGAGATACGCCTGCACGGAATGTAATATCAGCGTGCCTGATATCGCTCCCCGGAATTTTTCCTTTAACAGCCCTTACGGAGCCTGTCCCGAATGTGGCGGGCTTGGATCCAGAATGTATTTCGATGAGAATCTGGTGGTCCCCGATCAGGAACTCTCCATCCGGCAGGGCGCCATCGCTCCCTGGGCCGGTCGCAGCTCCCTGTATTATTACCAGATGCTTGATGCATTATCCCAGCATTACCAATTTGATATCAACTGCCCCTTCAATCAACTGCCGAAGGATATCCAGTCCGTGCTCCTTCGTGGATCGGGAAAAGAAACGATTAGGTTTTACGCTGACAGAGGGGGGAGAAGATTTTTCTACAGCAGGCCGTTTGAAGGAGTGCTTCCCCAGTTGGACAGGCGGTACAGGGAAACCAACTCTTATGCCGTGAGGATGGATCTGGCACGATATATCAATCTGAAGGACTGTCCCACATGCATGGGCTCACGATTGAAGAAGGAAAGTATGGCAGTCACCATAGCGGGAAAGAACATCTACGATGTGTGCCGGTTGTCCGTGAGGGAGTGCCTGCGTTTCTTTGAATCCATACCGCTGTCACGCCAGCAGAGGCTGGTCTCCGAGAGAATCCTTAAAGAAATTATCGAGAGACTGAGATTCCTTATGGACGTCGGTATGGACTACCTGAGCCTTGACCGTTCGTCGGGAAGTCTCTCCGGAGGCGAGGGACAGCGCATCAGGCTGGCCACACAGATCGGTTCGGGCCTTGTAGGGGTTCTGTACGTCCTGGACGAGCCCACAGTGGGTCTGCACCAGCGGGATAACGTGAGGCTCATCTCTACTCTCAAACGGCTCAGAGATATGGGGAATACCGTCCTGGTCGTCGAACATGATCCGGCAATGATGATGGCTTCAGACTGCATCATTGATATGGGACCGGGTGCGGGAATGGACGGCGGCAAAATCGTCTTCCAGGGAACGCCCGAGGAAATCTGCAGAAGCACCGGGTCACTGACGGGATTGTACCTTTCGGGGCAACTCTCAATCCCCACTCCCCAAAAGAGGAGAAGCCCTGCCGACAGATTTGTGTTCCTCGAGGGGGCATGCGAACACAATTTAAAAAATATTGACATTAAAATTCCCGTGGGTCTCTTTACCGCAGTAACGGGTGTCTCCGGTTCCGGCAAAAGCACCATGGTCATTGAAACTCTCTATAAGGCCCTTGCCCGGCGACTCAATCAGTACAGGGGCGGGATGGGGAAGATAAAGCGTCTCCTCGACATGGGAGAAATCGAGAGGGTTACCATGATGAACCAGCAGCCCATAGGACGAACGCCCCGTTCGAACCCGGTGACATACACGGGGGTGTTTTCCCACATAAGGGATCTCTTCACAGGTCTTTCGGAATCCAGGATCAGAGGGTATAAACCGGGCAGATTCAGCTTCAACGTAAAGGGCGGTCGATGCGAATCATGCGAGGGGAACGGTCTCATCAAGATAGAGATGCATTTTCTCCCCGATGTGTACGTGACGTGCGATGTGTGTCACGGAAAACGATTCAATCGGGACACCTTAGAGATAAAATACAAAGACAGGAACATTGCCGATGTCCTGGACATGACTGTAAACCAGGCGCTGTCGTTCTTCGAGCACATACCGGCGATACGGTCGAAGCTCCAGCTCCTCTATGATGTCGGCCTGGGATACATCAGACTCGGCCAGCCGGCAACGACTCTGTCCGGCGGAGAGGCCCAGAGGATCAAACTGTCGCGAGAGCTGGGGAAAAGAACGAACAGGAATACCCTCTATATCCTGGACGAACCCACCATCGGTCTCCACACCGCAGATATTCAGAAACTTTTGGATGTCCTCATGAGGCTGGTCGATATGGGCAATACGGTCGTGGTCATAGAACACAACCTGGACGTCATCAAGTGCGCCGACCACATCATCGACCTCGGCCCTGAGGGAGGCCCGGGGGGAGGTTATATAATCGCATCGGGAACACCGGAAGAGGTCGCTCGAACGGAACACTCTTTCACCGGCCAGTTCCTGCACAAGGTACTGCACTGATATTCCCGATAACATCTTTTCTCATTTCGTAAGTGTACCAACCTCTTTTTCTTGACACTTCATCGAAATACAGTTATGTGATGATCCAAGTCATCTCCATTTTACCGGGGATATCCGCCGTAGCGTAGGTGCAACAGGGTGTTTTCATGCGTGCGTCGTGTAGTACCTTTGCCGCCCGAGTATCCTCAACCGGAGGTACTATGCTGGTGGGTGTAAGGCAGCCTGTTTTTTTAAACGAACAAAACTTCGGAGTTGACATATGAGATCATACGTCGTTTTTTCATCCATGGGGCCGGACCGTCCCGGTCTGGTGAGGGAAATTGCAGAATTTTTTTCAGCCCGTGGCATCAACATAGAACGATCCCGGGGCTGCGTGCTGGGAAATGAATTCGGCATGGTTATTCTGACATCGGGGGACAACGAGAACATCGAAGGGTTGATCAACGACCTGGACATTCTCCGAAAAAAAACCGGTCTTGATATCTACGTCCGGAAGACAAAGGCGCCCACCCACAGGGAGGTACTGCCGTCTATTCCCTACAAACTCATCGCCATATCCATTGACCGGCCTGGAATCATCCATCAAATCTGTAAGGTCCTTCACGATCGAATGATCAATATCGAAGATATATTGACCAATGTTGACCACGATCCCACGACCGGCGCCAATGTCTTTCAAATGGTCTGCTATTTTTCCCTGCCCCCGGCCGTTAAAATTATCGACCTCAAGAACGCCATCACCCGTATCAGTGACGAATACAATATCGATATCCGGTTCGACGCGGTGATCAGCAAGTAGCCATGGGGAAAGTAAAAGAACAACGTACCGTCAGCGGACCGAGACCAATCACTGAAATCGCCGCCTCCATCGGCCTTATGGAGGATGACCTGGAATGTTACGGCCGTTACAAAGCCAAGGTCAGGATCGACGCGATCAAGCGTTTTGAACGCAGGGCAAACGCCTCCCTGATCCTCGTCTCTTCAATGACCCCCACCCCCGCTGGTGAGGGGAAAACCACTGTAGCCATCGGGCTTGCGCAGTCCCTTGCCAGGCTGGGCAAGTCAACAATTGTTACTCTTCGCGAGCCATCCCTGGGACCTGTCTTCGGCATCAAAGGCGGCGCTACCGGCGGCGGGCTTTCCTGCGTACTCCCCATGGACGACATCAATCTTCACTTTACGAATGACTTTCCGGCGGTGGAGAGCGCCCACAATCTCCTCTCCGCCCTTGTTGACAACAGCATATTTCACGGCAACCCTCTGAATATCGATCCACGCAAGATCACCTGGCGCCGCGTGATGGACATAAATGATCGTTCCCTCCGGGATATCGTCATCGGCCTCGGTGGCTCCACAAACGGCGTACCCCGCGAGACAGGTTTCGACATCGTGCCCTCAAGCGAAATTATGGCGATTCTTTGCCTCTCCCGGTCATACGCGGAATTGAAGGACAAGATACGGAAAACCCTCGTAGGCTTTACCTATGACGACAAGCCTGTCATTACCGGAGATCTGAAGATAGAGGGTGCCGTCACTGCCCTTCTGAAACACGCCCTCCTTCCCAATCTGGTCCAGACCACAGAGGGTGTGCCGGCCATCATCCACGGCGGGCCCTTCGCCAACATCGCCCAGGGAACAAACAGTGTCATAGGCACCGATCTCGCACTTCGCCTGGCCGATTACGTGGTGACTGAGGCGGGTTTTGGCTTTGAGCTCGGTGCGGAAAAGTATTTTGACATTGTGGCGCCGTACGGAGATTTAAATCCCCGCATCGTCGTCCTGGTGGCAACGGTACGAGCTCTGAAATACCATGCCGGCGTGTCCAGGGAGGCTCTCAACGACCCCAATCCCCGTCTGGCTGTCCTCGGCATGGCCAATCTGAGGAAGCATTATGAGAACATTGACAAGTTCAACGTCCCCTGCATCATCGCACTGAATCGTTTCGCTTCCGATACGGATGAAGAGATAGCGGCTGTCATCAAAGCGTCAGAATATGAAGGGATGAATATTGCACCTGCCGACATTTTCCACCTCGGCGGCGAGGGAGGCCTGTCTCTTGCGGAAAAGATGATGCATCTCATCGCGAAGGCAACCGGAACATACCGGACGCTCTACCACTGGGATCAGCCTGTGGAGGACAAGATATTCACCGTTGCCAGCAAGATATACGGTGCTGTTTCCATCGATTACCAGCCCCTGGCAAAGCGGAATCTCGACCTCATCAAGAAATTCGGCTTTGACAAACTCCCGATATGTATCGCCAAAACCCAGCAGTCCCTTTCGGACAACCCGGCTCTCCTGGGACTGCCCAGAGACTTTATCGTCACCGTGCGGGAGATCAAGATCGCATCCGGGGCGGGCTTCCTCATTCCCATTACGGGTGAAATCCTGCGCATGCCGGGCCTGTCGCAAGCACCGGCTGCCTACCACATCGACATCGACGACGAAGGAAATATCACAGGCATCACCACCCCCGGAGATGCCTGATACCGGCTTCTGATGAGAAAAGCGGGAAGGATATCCCCCAAACCCACCTGCAGGCCAGGGGTCTCGCACCGTCTTTCAGGTTACACCTTCTTCAGGACAACTCAACATCAACCACCATGAGGTCACGGGCGAGGAGGAGCGGCCCCTGATAGGTCTTCCGGCATTCTGCTTCGATATCGACACCGTCGCATTCAGGATAAAAGTGGGTCAGAATTAACCGCTTTGCCCCTGCGTCGGTGGCAATTCTCCCGGCCAGTGACGGCGTGAGGTGCCCCTCAACCTTCATGGCGTCGGGCAGTGCAGACTCACAGATGAGGATATCCACATCTTTGGCAATGGCAATTGCATTATCGCAAAAATCCGTGTCTCCCGTGAAAGCCACAGAAGTGCCATCAGGCGCTGTGATGCGGAAGCCGATACTGCTTTCGATGTGAAACATGGGCAGAGTATCCACCGTGAACGTATCGTCCGTGAACTGATCCTGTTCACAGTTATCGAGTTCGATGAGAGTCATAAGACCGGGCTCCAGCTCAATCCACTCCCCGTACACCCGGCGAAGCCCATCATAGAAACGCTGAAGACCACGGGCCCCCAGCACCTGAAAGGGGGTACGGCGACGGTACGTCTGGGGATACTTGGTGGCAAAAATAAAGGTTACAAACTCCCCCGTATGATCCGGGTGAAGATGGGTAAAAAAGAGATGGGAGACCTGCGGGATGGAAAATCCTGCTTCCAGCAACCTCCTGATGGTACCGACGCCGAGATCGAACAGGAGTATTTTATCTCCTACCTGAAGAAGCACGGACGAGGAACTTCTCTTCAACGAGGGAACGCACGTGCCCGATCCTAAAATGATCACTTTTATCTCCATATGCACCTTTGATTTGCTGTTTCTCCGATCACCCCTGGATAAACTTTACCATCACCTTTCGCGTCCTCGGGCCGTCAAATTCACAGAAGAAAACTGACTGCCAGGTTCCCAGGACCAGTTCACCATCTTCCACACACACCACCTCCGAAGCCCCCAGTAAAGACGCCTTTATATGCGCATCAGAATTTCCCTCCGTATGACGGTAACGATCAGTGAGGGGAACAATTTTCCCCAGTTCCATCAATATGTCCTGCGGCACCGCCGGATCGGCGTTTTCGTTGATGGTAACTGCTGCCGTGGTGTGAGGAACAAACACATAGCAGACACCTTTCCTGATCCCGCTCTCCCTCAGGAGCGACCTGACGTGGTGAGTAATATCGATCATCTCTGTCCTGGCGCCGGTTCGAACGGTAAACTGTTTCATGATTTCACTTCCCTTTCAAAACCCCAGCCTTTTCTTTTAAGGATGAGTAAATGCAATTTCTTTATTGAACACGAGCGAACGCAGCCATCGCCTCCCTGACAAATGCGCGTACCAGAAGACGATCCTTTCTTCCATCTGATCCTTCAACACCCGTATGGACATCCACTCCTGCGGGCCGGACATGAATAATGGCGCTCCTGACATTTTCCACAGTGAGACCGCCTGCGAGCATGATCGGTTTCGGAGAAACAGTCACAAGCCAGCGGCTCACATCCCAGTCATGGGCCTTACCGGTAGCACCGGAGGCTCCACTCACAGGATCATACGTATCGGTGATAAAACCATCCACATAGGGAACACACATATTCAGAGATGATTCCAGTTCCGCCAGATTATGATCTCTAACGATAAGACTCTTTACGACGACAAAATGGGGAGCGAGTTCTCTTAACCTGACAAGTTGCCGGATCGATACCTCGCCTTGTAACTGCACCATCTCAACGCCGATCCGCCGACAGCGCCCGACGATTCTTTCCGCTTCGCTCTCGTATGTTATCAACACCGCCTTCCGGGGAGGTTTCAACGTACGGACAATGAGAGCCGCTTCTTCCTCGCCCAGATCCTCCCGATGCACTGTGAGTCCGCAAGGGAATCCCAAGCGATGCACACCTTCGGCAATGAGCATATCCGCTTCCTTCTGATCAACGATACCTGCTACCTGGATGATCCCGTGCACAGGGAACGCCTCTTACTCTCATTTCTTCACGAAAGAATTTCCCTTTCTCTTTTTCCTCTCAACGGACCAAGAGAAACGGGAGAGTCAACGTTATGTGACAGTGGCTATACCTCTGTTCTCTCAATCCTGACAGCAGATGCGGATTTCAGCTTCCTCAACAGCGTTGCATCATCAATGACCTTCCCCACCAGGTTTACCGCACTCGCGGGAACGGGATCGGCCCCGGTACTCATCGGTGTCGGACCGAAAAATATGGCAATTGCTCTTCCCGTAGGCCAGTATCCGATGTCCCCGATTTTCACCTTCGCTGTCGCCGTCTCGTCAAGGAATTCCCTCACCGGAACCTCAAAATAAAACTCATCGCCCCATTTTTCCGGTACCCCCTCAAGGGGAAGCTGTGCAACTATCGCCTTCGCACAGGCCGTGTCGAAAAACTCCGCGTGCAACATAACGTTATCTATCACTATCCTCACCTGAACCGGCATGGTGTCACCTGCCTCCTGATCTCCTTCTGAAAATCACTGACACTCCTTCACGGAAGGATGTGTCATCACAAGCCATACGCAGCATTGAACCTGTCTATGATCAGCAGGAATTCCTCCGGCAATCTCACTCTCACGGATGCTGCAATGTTCTCCGGCACCTCTCCATAGAATGCGTGCGCAATTCCTCCGGCGATACAGGCCATGGTATCACTGTCGCCGCCTAAAGATACTGCCTTTCTTATCGCATCTTCAAAGCTCTCCGCTTCCAGGAAGGCAATGATGGACTCCGGAACGGATCCCTGACAGGATACATCAAAGGAATACCACGGCCGTATATCATCCAGAGTACGTTCGAGATTATAATCAAAGCGTTCTTGTATCTCCCTTTTGATGGTTTCCTTGGATTCCCTCCTCCGTGCAAAGAAGATGGCCAGTGCCGTCGCCTGAGCCCCTTTTATTCCCTCGGGATGATTATGTGTCACCGCGGCACTCCTCTCAGCTTCATGCAACACGTCTTCGACGGAATCACACGCAAAACCGACAGGACTTACCCTCATGGCGGAACCATTCCCCCAGCTGTTGTATGGGGCAGCGGATGGAGAGAACATCCAGTGATAGAACGACATGCCGTAGCCCGCATCCGGGTATCTCCGACCGAAACTCTTCAAAGTTTCCGCATATTCAGCCCGCTCGAGAATCGCGTATGCTACAGCCACCGTCAGAACAGTGTCGTCTGTGAACGTAGAATACCTGCTGAAAAGGGGGAATTCTGCGGATTTTACAGGATGGGCTTCGTATACGGAACCGATAATATCGCCTGCTATTGCCCCAAGCATATCCGCTCCGAATGCATACCGCGATGTTATGTGTGCCGCGACTGTGTTATTTCATCAATCTGAAAGTAAAAAAAGAAAAAACCGGGCAGCATGTACCTAAAAGATACCTATCAACCACAACCCGGTCAGGATGGTAACAAATGCGATCAAAAGCGTGAAGCGCCCGGACCATCGATGCATGGCTCTTATCATACCCGAGCGAACCCCTGCTTTAAACTGGAAAAAACCCAATACCGGTACCGCAATCGCACAAACAGCGGTGGCGGCACCCAGATAGGTATGCCCAATTCTGAAATGTTCTCCCAAGGAAAGCGCCACCATCGAAACAGCGGCACCGGCACCGAAAAGGATTGCCCCGGAGCCCAGAAGGCCCGCGGTTCTATGAAATGCAAGCCACCATCTCTTGCGCCTTATATACATGGCCGCCGAAACACCGGATATCATGGAAAAAAATCCCGCACACACAAAACCGGCATGGAGAAACAGCAATGATTCAGCCAATTCCACCTATTTTAGGTAAGTTCTTTACCCACAGTCAATTTTCCGGTCTTGGAACCGTATTTGTTACATGACACAACCGCCTCGAGAACATCTCCTCTCTGTGCGGATATCTTGTACGTATAGACAAACGTGGATGCGTCGGGCTGGTTATTATACTCATACACACCTGCCGATTTCCCGTTCTTTTTTATCTCGACTTTCTTCACATAGTGCTCACCCGGTGACTTCGACGTGTGTGTTACCGATACGGTCAATGTCTGAGATTCAGCATCGTAGGAGAGAACAACTTCCGCCGGCGGGTGGGCGATGGCCGGGATTGAACAGAGCATACACGACATTAAAAAGGCACAGACAACCGCGATAAGACTCCGGGGGATCTTACGTTCGCCAATCAATTTTCCTGTTTGAGTTCTCATCGTCTTCCTCCTTGAAATATAGTGTTTTACATAATGATCGCACACGGGTTTTTAAGTGACCAAAACATCTCTTGATTCCACGGCATCAACTTCCAGGCAGAGAGCATGCAGCAGCAGAATACAAGGGATTAGCGAAAAAAGACAGAAAAGATTCATCCGATATGTTACAATTTAACTTCCATGCCCTGAGAGAGGGCAAAACATTCCAGATTTGTATGGTTATTCTTGACGATACGCCGGCAATCTTCGACGATCAGATCAACCGCATCATCCGATCTCTCCTGATTGTGATGAAACAACCCGAGTTTTTTCACCCCGGCATCAAGGGCCAGCCCAAGTGAATCCTTGTATACAGAATGACCCCAGGTTTTCGTCTTCTTGTACTCTTCCTCCGTATACTCCGCATCGTGAACAAGCAGGTCGGCCCCGGCGGAAAAATCTCGGTACTGTTCGTAATGGACTCCCCCGGGATGGGTATACCTCAATTCATTATCCGTCAGAAACACGAATCTCTTGTCGCCTTCAATAAATTTATACCCCACGCCCTGGTTGGGGTGACTCAAGGGAATGGGGATCACCGTCAGGGAATCTATGGAAAATTGATTTTCACACGACTCATGGTAATCGATTTCGGCCCTGATATTCTCAAAATTCACAGGGAAATTGGGCGGTTCCATGATTTTTGATATCATGTTTCTTACCGAGGTCTGGGCAAAGGGACAGCCGAACATCTTAATGACCGCCCGCTTGAAGTAAATCGGCTTGAAAAAGGGAAACCCCATAATGTGATCCCAGTGGGCATGGGTAAAGATCATTGTATACCTGAGCCGTTTCTCGGCAATGAGTTTATTGCCAAGAGCCCTGATACCCGAGCCTGCATCAATAATGATGACCTCGTCATTCTTTGTCCGGATCTCAAGACAGGTAGTATCACCTCCATACCTTATGTACTCTCGACCTGACACGGGAATCGAACCCCTTGCGCCCCAGCATCTGACGATCATATGTGATTTTCCCCTTCAGTTCTTCTATCGTGCGACAATTTCTATTGATCGCGCAGCTCATATATACGTAAATAATGAAGATTCGTCAACAGATTATTATCTCTATACACATCACACCGGGAAAAATTTCACGAATAGAAATCCAAGTGTGGTATAGAACACAAAAGAGTAATGAGCACAGACATATCCGCACCATTGAAAGGAACGGAGGATAATCATGAGAACCATTAAAATCAGGGGGATGTCGTGCAATCACTGTGTCATGGCTGTGACCAGGGCCCTGAGTGAGATCGAGGGTATCAGCAACGTCAAGGTCGACCTGAAAAACAATGAGGCGACATTTGACGAAGAAAAGCCTGTGAATATGACACTCATCAGGAAACATATCGAGAAGGCAGGATATGAAGTTGCCTGAAGCACCACCTTTGAAAACAACGATCTCTGTCGGGGGAATGACGTGCGCCGCCTGCGTGAAGCGGGTGGAGACGGCGCTCAGAGCAATCAACGGGGTAACCGATGTGGCGGTGAATTTAGCCACGGGAAGGGCAACAATCACCCACTCGGAATTCTGGGGTGGCGTCGCGGCACTGGAAAAAACGGTCTCCGACCAGGGCTATGAATTCCTGGGATTGATCATCGAGGATCGCGAAGATCCGATAACTCAAGCCCGGGAAAAGGAGATCAAAGAACTCAGAACCAAATTTGCTGTCGGCGCTGTGCTCAGTATCCTCATCTTCATGGGCTCCATGCAGCACTGGTTTCCCTTCCTCAGAGCAATTCCAAGAGAGATCATGCTCATTTTCCTCTTTATCATGACGACTCCCGTCGTATTCTGGGTCGGGAACAGATTCTTCACCGGCGCCTGGAAGGCCGCGCGCCAGAGAGCCACGGATATGAATACCCTCGTCGCGGTGGGGGCACTCGCCGCATACCTCTATTCCTTGCTGGCAACTTTCACTCCCAGGATATTTACAAGCGCTTCTATGGCGCCCCACGTCTATTACGACGGTGCCGCCATCATCATCACGCTGATTCTCCTGGGACGACTGTTAGAGGCAAAAGCGAAGGGGAAAACGTCGTCAGCCATCAAACGGCTGATGGGCCTCAAACCCAAAACCGCACGGATCATCCGTGATGAGAGTGAGGTGGATATCCCCATCGAAGAGGTCAGGAAAGGCGACCTCATTGTCGTGCGGCCGGGAGAAAAAATTCCCACAGACGGCACCGTTGTTTCGGGAACCTCCACGGTCGATGAATCCATGCTCACCGGTGAGAGTATGCCCGTTCTCAAAGAAGCAGGCCAACAGGTGTTCGCCGCGACGATAAATAAAAGCGGGAGTTTCGTATTCAGGGCAACCAGGGTAGGCTCGGAAACGGCGCTTGCCCGGATTATCCGCCTTGTCGAGGAAGCCCAGGGTTCCAAGGCCCCGATCCAGAGACTGGCGGATAAAGTCGCCTCCATCTTTGTCCCCGTTGTATTCGCCATAGGAGCACTGACTTTTGTCATCTGGTTTTTTTTCGTACCCGATCCTGTATTCAGCCGGGCGCTCCTGAATTTTGTCTCTGTGCTGGTTATCGCCTGCCCCTGCGCCCTGGGGCTCGCAACACCAACCGCCGTCATGGTAGGAACCGGCATCGGTGCCGAGAAGGGCATCCTGATCAAGGGGGGTGAGAGCCTGGAAAAGGCATACAAGCTCACCACGGTTGTGTTCGACAAGACGGGGACATTAACAAGAGGGGAGCCGGAAGTTACCGACGTACTTGCCGTACCGGGAGAAACACACCGCAGGGTCTTGCAGATCGCCATGTCCCTGGAGGCCGTCTCTGAACACCCCATTGCGGCAGCTATCGTCGCAAGAGGTCGCAAGGAAGAGTTGATACCGCAGCGGGTTGATCAATTCGAGGCCGTCTCAGGTTCGGGAGCAAGGGCTCTCCTGAATGGCGGGCAATTCTCTCTGGGCAACCGGCGATTCGTGGAAAGAGAGGGCATAGAGACAGAAAGTCTCGCGGATGACGCAAACCGCCTTGCTAATGACGGGAAGACATGCGTCTTCATCGCCGAAGGCTCCCGGCTCGTCGGCCTGATAGGCGTGGCGGATGTACCGAGGGAAACTGCGAAAGAGACCGTCGCCATGCTGCGGAACATGGGACTTGAGGTGGTCATGATCACAGGCGACAATCCGCATACCGCGAAGGCGGTTGGATCCGCCCTGGGTATCGCGCACATCATGGCCGAGGTGCTCCCGGAAGACAAGGCGACCGAAATTGCCCGCCTGCGGGGAGAGGGTCATGTGGTCGCCATGGTGGGAGACGGCATCAATGATGCCCCCGCACTTTCCGCAGCGGACATCGGGATCGCCATCGGGACCGGTACGGATGTGGCGATGGAAGCGAGTGACATTACCCTGGTGAGAAATGATCTGAAATCCGTGCCCATGGCAATCAGGCTTTCACTGGAAACCATGAAGGTGATCAGACAGAACCTCTTCTGGGCCTTTATCTACAACGTGATCGGCATCCCCATCGCCGCCGGTGTCCTCTATCCCTTTTTCGGTATATTGCTTAACCCTGAATTTGCAGCGGCCGCCATGGCCCTGAGTTCCGTCTCGGTCGTCAGCAATTCCCTGCGCCTCAGAAGATCATGGAAAGCGTAGTCTCAAACCCCAACTATCATTTCGAAGGAACGAAGTGAATGAAAAATCCTTAATTTTTACTTGACTGATTCTCTATTCAGGTATACTTTCGCTTAAATTTCAAATGGATATTGAGGTAATATCTCTTCAACCCCTCAAATAAGAGGCACGAAGGAATTGGAATATATAATGATAAAAAGCCTTTTGTTCCCATGGAGCGGATTGAAAATCGGATCTTCCTGATTCGGAATCAAAAGGTCATTTTAAGCATAGATTTGGCAGAATTGTATGGTGTAGAGCCAAGGGTGCTGATCCAAGCCGTAAAAAGAAATATTGAACGGTTCCCTCATGATTTTATGTTTCAACTGACAAATCAAGAGTTTGCAAACTTGAAATCACAATTTGTGACTTCAAGTTGGGGCGGGCTCCGCCGAGCAATGCCCTACGCATTTACCGAACAGGATGTTGCCATGCTTTCCAGCGTACTGCATAGTGAGCGCGCCATACAGGTGAACATCGCGATAACGAGAGCCTTCGTAAAGCTGCGTGAGATGATCACTGCTCATAAAGACCTTGCCAGGAGGCTCAATGCGCTTGAAAAGAAATACGATGCCCAATTCAAAGTCGTGTTTGATGCCATCCGACAATTGATGGAACCACCAAAGTCGAAACGTCGACGGATTGGCTTCCATGGCGAAAACGGCAATTCGTGAAGGAACTGGACGATAATCAACAAGCTTTGTGAGCAGAACTCAGACTTTGAAAAATTTCTTCAAGACGTGAAGATAGACTTTGAATCCAAGCGAATACACCGGACTGAATACGATGAGGTTGCGAAAGATATTCGGAAGTACATTCAAGACAAATTAAAAATAGCACAAACAGATTGACAGTGCTGCTTATTCTTTGCATCATATAACAGCCCTATTCATCTCTCCGTATTTCCATGAGCATCTTTCACCGCTATATCGGCATAGACTATTCGGGTGCCCAAACACCCGAATCAAGTCTTAAGGGGCTCCGCATTCTTGTTGCTGATGGAAGCAATGCACCGTATGAGGTCAACCCGCCGCCAAGCCCCCGTAAATACTGGACGCGCCGCGGACTGGCCGAGTGGCTGACGACAATCCTTCAAGAAACTCCACGATCCATCGTCGGCATCGATCACGGCTTTTCATTCCCACTGCCCTACTTTGAGAGGTACGGAATCCTGCAGAACTGGGATATTTTCCTCGACGATTTCTGTGCGCACTGGCCGACTGATTCTCCGCACACGTATGTGGACTTCATTCGTGATGGAATACGCGGGAAGGCTGCTGAACGGATAGGTGATCGAAGATGGCGCCGCATCACGGAAAAGCGTACCCCGCGCGCCCGGTCGGTATTTCATTTCGTCGTGCAAGGTTCGGTAGCCAAGTCAACCCACGCGGGAATTCCCTGGCTTCGCTACCTAAGAAGATCACTGGGGCAATCCGTTCATTTCTGGCCTTTCGACGGCTGGACACCTAAAAACGGTCGCCATGTCGTGGCAGAGGTCTATCCCTCGCTCTGGCGAAACCGGTACCCTGATGACGGCAAAACCAGAGATCAGCAGGATGCCTACGCCACCAGTCGCTGGCTTCAAGAGATGGATCTTAACGATTATCTCCCCCGGTTTTTTGATCCACCACTCTCACCAGGCGAGCGGGAAGTTGCAAACATCGAGGGTTGGATTCTTGGGGTAATGTGAGAACATAAATTATTTACAAAAAGTACACTAAATGTGCCATAGTTCGCACCACACGTGAACTATGGCACTTAGAGTGTACTTATGCAGACCATTTCAGGGTGAGGAAGAGGGACAAATCCATAAGTGGTCGGGATAAAGTAAGCAGAAAAAACTTTTTCATCAAAGTTCATTTAATGTGCTATAGTTTGCCTCACATAGTCCCTTGAGATCATAGCTTGCACTTGAGATGATCAAATGAATAAATTAAAAAAGATATTGTTTATTCACCAGAAAGCCAGTGAACATATTGAGGCTATCAATGAAAAGATATTGTGGTCATCTCACGCTGTAAAAAACTGAGGACTGAGGAACTGAGAAAATCTGAAATAGAGTATGCCCTCAAAGATTGCGTACTCGTTGAAGATTATAACGTGGTAGGACGACCATTGCCTGACTGCCTAGTTCTTGGATTTATAAACGATGAACCTGTTCATGTGGTCACAGTACTGGACGAGGATTTTGACCGAATATTAATTGTCACTGTATATAAACCGTCCGCTGAGAGGTGGGAAGATGGCTGGAAAAAGAGAAAAAAATAAATTCAAAAAATGTCCCTTGTGCGGTGGGGAAATGAATGATGGCATTACAACCCTGTCATTTTTAATGGGAGAAAAAGTTGCCATTATCAAAAATGTGCCTGCCGAAATCTGTTCCGATTGCGGTGAGGCGTATATGAAAAGTCATGTTACCGGCAAGGTTGAAACGCTTCTTGACCGCATCGAGGAGCTGCATTCCGAAGTATCAATTATTTATTATGAGGCCGCATAAGGTGCGGGACAAGAAATTACCGTGAGCTGTCCATACTTATAGCCTGTCGGAAAGAATTCTTCCCTCCAATCCGGTAATCAAAACATGAAGAAAATATCTGACATTCCCAAGCGTGACCGCCCCCGTGAGAAGTTGCAGGAGAAAGGTGCACAATCTTTATCCGATCTGGAGTTGATCGCCGTATTGGTCGGCAAAGGCACAAAGGGGCGTGATGTCATGTCTGTGGCGGAACGCATACTGAAATCCCTGGACTCATCTCACGGAAATCTGAAATTAGAAGAACTCCAGAAGATTGAAGGTGTCGGTCTGGCAAAGGCAACACTGATTGCAGCGGCTCTGGAATTCTCTCGCCGCCGCATACGACCTGAAGGATTTAAGATTTCCTTTCCTCCCGATGTCCTGCCGCTGATTCAACACTATGCTGACCGCAAGCAGGAACACTTCATCTGTATTTCCTTGAACGGCGCGAATGAAGTCATAGCGCATCGTGTCGTTTCCGTCGGCCTCGTGAATAAAACACAGGTTCACCCGCGGGAGGTTTTCGCCGATCCTATCACTGACCGAGCTTCAGCCATTATCGCTGCTCACAATCATCCCTCGGGTGAAGTGAAACCAAGTAAAGAAGACATTGAGGTCACAAAGCAGTTACAAACTGCCGGTGAGACATTAGGAATTAAACTACTCGATCACATCATTTTTAATCAGAAGGACTATTATAGCTTTCTTGAAAAGGGGCAACTGTAAGTCAGTCAGCAACTCCCTGCGCCTCAGAAGGGCGTGGAGAGTCTAACCTTCCTTTTCAAACTTGGACTTATCGGCACCGCAGACGGGACATGTCCAGTCCGCGGGAAGATCTTCAAATTTTGTTCCGGACCTGATACCTGAATCGGGGTCTCCCTTTTCCGGGTCATAGATATACCCGCACACGGAGCATGTATACTTGTCCACTTTCTCCGCTTTTTTCGGCGCTTCCTGATAGGTGGGTGCCGTTTTGGGAGCCTTCCCGCGCTTCACTTCCTGGTAGTAGGCATACGTCATGGGTTCATCAGAACTATCCAATACTCCGCAATCCCTGACCCGACCGACAAAGATCGTGTGAGTCCCACAATCGAGCTGATTCACGACCTCCGCTTCTATATAGGCGATGGTGTGATCCAGAACGATGGGAACTCCTGTTTCTCCAAGTTTGAACCGTATATTGGCAAACTTGTCTATATCCCTGCCACATTTAAACCCGAAATGACCGATAAACTGCATGGGTGTCGATTTCCCGATGATGGAAACGGTAAATTTCCTGCTTGCCTCGATGTATTCGTGTGTAAGATTTTGTTTATTGATGCTCACGGCAACGGTCGGCGGTTCCGACGTTACCTGAGACGCGGTATTTGCGATCTGTCCGTTGATTTGATCATCCTTCCTTGAAGTCACGACATACAGGCCATAGCTCAATCTGTAGAACGCTGCTTTATCCATTTCCACATCTCCTAAGCATTTGAGAGCTTTGCATAACGCCTATTGTCATTGCGAGCGCGAAGCAATCTCACAACTCGTTGATATTTAATGAGATCGCCACGTTGTTACACTCCTCGCGATGACCAAAGAGTAATTATGCAAACATTTAGTATTGTGAATTGGCTCTGCCCCCACGTCTTCCATTCCAATAGAACAGGCGAGACGTCTTTTCTACCGATATATTTACATTCTTTATGTTGCCTTTGCCATTTTCATACAAATTGTCCCATACTACTACTATTTTATCTCCGGCGTAGCCTCCAGATCAAACGGATTTGTCCTCATGGCAAAAGAAAAAAGGTACGGATAGTTTTCCCTCAGATAAATCATGTAGTGAAGCCATTCTGAAATGAGCAAACCGTAAACCCTCTTGATGTCATTGGTGATGTGTTTCATGTCCGGCGGTGACAGGTTTTTCACATCGGTGCGGGATGCAAGCTCCTCTGTCAGATGAAACACCGCTATGAGGAGTCCCGTAAACGTATCGTGCTCCAGCAGATTCTGATTCTCCAGAAGCCGGAGGAGAAACTCCCGCTTTTTGATGAGCATCTGTTTAAGAGATGTCAGGTCTCCCCTCCGGAGATCTACTTCATAGGTATACGTCTTCAAGCGCGCTGCCATATCTGTAAATTCCCGTAAGGTCCACCGATCCGTCACGATAAGGTCGTTCCTGATCCGCCCCACATCGGGATCAAGATCGGACAGGATCTTAAGAAGGTCTTTACCCACCTCACCGAAAAACGACCCGATGACCATGTTGAGTTTCTCCATCAACGCCTTTTTCTCCCTGAGGACCAGAATCTCATGAATGATCATGGTAACCAACAGGACCTCGATAAATACGAAGGCAATATCACCGATGAGATAAATGAAAATGTGGTGGGCATCCCTGAAAATGAAATAGTGAACTAAGTAGAAAACTGCAGAAAGAAAAACCAGTATTACTCCCAGCAGAATCTGCCATTTATGTTTTTTCATATCTTTCCTCTCGGACAGGCAAGACACCAGTCCTGCGTATCATCCATTACAGTAAATATTTTCTCCGGACACTGACATTACCGAACGCCTCTTAGAGGCCTCTCCCCGAAAATATGCCTTCCCACCCTCACAATGGTTGCCCCTTCCTCCACGGCAACCTGATAATCACCGGACATACCCATGGATAATTCCCTCATTTCCACATGATCTATTCGTTCCTCCAAAACCCAGTCCCTCAGTGCCCGAAGTTTCACGAAGTATGGTCTCGCCTCCTCGGGATCATCAAACCAGGGGGGCATAGTCATCAGACCCCGGATCGAAAGATGTTCGAGAGGTGCAACAGCCCTGATCAGTGGCATGGCCTCAGAATAGGGTATGCCGCTTTTTGTCTTCTCGCCGCTGATATTCACCTCAATGAGGATACTGGTAACCATTCCCGCAGCCCTCGCCCTTCTGTCAATCTCCACGGCCAGATCAAACCTGTCGACGGAGTGGATCATGTCAAAAAGCCTCACCGCGTATTTTGCCTTATTGCTCTGAAGATAACCGATCATGTGCCATTCCACACTCTTTCCCATCTTCTCAATCTTCCTTTTCGCTTCCTGGACATAGCTCTCGCCGATGATGTCCACTCCCGCCTCAATGGCTTCCATGATCCGTTCATCATCCACTGTCTTGGTCACCGCCATCAGCCTGACATCGGAAACCTTGCGACCGGATCGCAATGCAGCCTCGGCAATGGTATCCCTTACCCTGGCAATATTAGCGCTTACCGTTGATTCCATTGTCTCCTCCGGAAAAACGGATTGCCCCGATGCGCTTTAATACGTCCACAACCTCGCAGAGGGGAAGACCCATGACGTTTGTATACGATCCCCGGATCTCCTTGATAAAAAATGCCCCCATACCCTGTACCGCGTATGCCCCCGCTTTATCGTAAGGTTCCTCGGAACGGATATACCATACCATTTCATCCTCCGGAATTTCCCTGAACAGGACAGAAGACTCAACGGCGTCGCTGACGATGAAATCCCCCCTCATCCGCATCACAGCAAAACCGGTAAACACGCGGTGAACCTGACCGCTCAGTTTCGCCAGCATGTCTTTCGCTTCAGCAGATGTCCTCGGTTTACCTAATACTTCACCGTTAATGATTACGATGGTATCCGCCCCCATCACCCACGCTTCCGGGTAACGTTCGGAAATTCTTCTCGCTTTTTCCTCTGAAAGTCTCAGGACATGTTTTCTCGGAGTCTCTCCCGGAAGAAAGGCTTCCTCAACATCGCTGGGCACGATCTCAAAGGGCAGCCCCAGAAGCGTGAGAAGTTCAACGCGACGGGGCGACGCAGAGGCCAGGATGAATCTTTCAGAGGTAATGATACCTGACATGTAAGTCCTTGCAGTGGGGTCGGCCGTTACAGAAATTCCTTCATATTTTTTTTCTCAAGGATATCCACTACCTTCTTCACATCCTGAGAACGGCCCCTCTTGCAAATCAAAAGGGAATCTTCCGTTTCGACCACGATGAGGTCTTTCACTCCGATGAGGGCTACCATCTTTCCGGTACTGTGCACCAAAGAATTTTTCGCATCGACACCCACAAAATGACCGCATGTACTCGCCACATTGCCATCTTCATCCCTCCCTGATATTTCCCACAGGGCGTCCCAGCTCCCGACATCAGACCACCCGAAATCACCCCTGATGAGGAGCACATTTTCCGCCTTTTCCATAACCCCATAATCGATGGACATCGGTTGTATATGAGTGTATTCCCGGTCAATGACCTCCTTCTCCCGGTCACTGCCTATCGCTTTCTCCATCCTGATCAAACTGACATGAAGGTCAGGTAGGAATGTTTCTATTGCCTTCAATACTGTATCAACCCTCCAGACAAACATCCCGCTGTTCCAGTAAAATCCGCCCCGTTCCAGAAACATCTCTGCCGTCTCGAGGGGAGGTTTCTCCCGTATGGACGCTACCTCATAGATATCTCTCCCTCTAACCGAGATTCTCAGGGCTCCCCGTTCAATATAACCGTATCCCACCTCCGGCCTTGTCGGGGGGATACCGATGGTAACGAGGTAATTTCCCTGCCTGGCCATCTCTGCGGCGATGGGAAGCACCTCGCAAAACTCCTTCGCATCGGTAATGACATGGTCTGCGGGGAGGACTGCCATGACCTCTTCAGGATGTTTCCTTTTAATATGGAGTGCCGCCAGGCCGACACAGGGAGCGGTGTTTCTCCCCACCGGTTCTATAAGAACGTTGGCCGGAGGGATCTGGGGCAACTGCCTAATCAATTCCTCCGCATGACTGAGACCCGTCACAATCAGGATATTTTCCGCGGGAACGAGAGTCTCTATCCTCCCCACGGTTTCCTGGATGAGAGTCCTTTCACCTGCAATATCCAGCAGGTGTTTCGGCATCCTTTCCCTGCTTTCAGGCCAGAAGCGGGTTCCCCTGCCACCGGCCATTATCACGGCGTACATTTAACGATTCATTTTCTCCTTTCACTCATGAGGTTGCCGGGTAACGTACCAAAACACTTATTGATTATCAACGCAAATCTGCACTTAGACGATCCTTCTCGCTCCCTTCAAAGCTGAGCTTGCATTTTAAAGGAGTAGCCGTTACATTGCCAGAAAATATGATGCCAAAACACTATGTCACCCGCAACCGTAAGAAGCAGATATCCCAGGATAATCCTTAAACCGGATCGCGAAGCCTCTCTCCTCCGGGGGCACCCATGGATCTTCTCCGGAGCCGTGGCTTCCGTTGAGGGATCCCCGGAACCCGGCGACATCGCCGCCGTATCAACACACGGGGGAGATCCTCTGGGACTGGGTTTCTACAATCCCCGCTCGGATATTATCTTTCGATTACTTACCACTGATGCCACAGCATCCATAGACCAACAGTTCTGGCAACAGCGAATCCGATCATCGCTCTCTCTACGAAAAAAGATTGTGCCGGAGGGCACCACCGCCTGCCGCCTCATCAATGCGGAAGGTGACGGGATGCCAGGGCTGGTTGTCGACAGGTATAATGAATATCTGGTGTTTGCCATTGCCACCGCCGGCATGGAAAGGGAACGCCAGTCAATTCTCCGGATTCTCCAGGAAGAGATACGACCTTCAGGTATCTATGAGCGGAGCGAAGGCAGAGCACGGCAGAGCGAAGGTCTCGTTGACAGAATCGGTCCTGCCCGCGGCAACGCCCCTCCCGATACGGTCGAGATCACGGAAAACCATCTCCTTTTTACAATCGACATTGCCACCGGCCAGAAAACCGGCTTTTTCCTGGATCAGCGGCACAACAGGGAACTGATTGAGAGGCTCAGCAGCCACGCGACGGTGCTGAACTGTTTCGCCTACACCGGCGCCTTCTCTGCATACAGTATCCGGGGAGGGGCCAGACGCGTAATCTCCGTAGAAATATCCGCAGCGGCCGGCGAGATGGCCCGGCAGAATCTCCAGAGAAACGGTTATTCCCCGGAAGATCACCCGATTATCCGATCTGACGCCTTTACCTTCCTCCGGGAAACACGGGAGACATTCGATATGATTATTCTCGATCCGCCTGCCTTTGCCAAAGCGAAGAAAGACGTGGCGAAATCGTCCCGGGGATATAAAGATATCAACCTGCATGCCGTGAATCATCTAAAAGACGGGGGGATATTGGTTACCTTTTCCTGCTCCAATTACATCGATACCGATCTCTTTCAAAAAATCGTCTTAAGTGCCGTCCGCGATGCAGGGAAGACGGCTCAGCTCCTTCAGACCCTTGGTCCCGGTCCGGATCATCCCACAAACTTAGCCCACCCGGAGGGACGGTACCTCAAGGGATTGCTCCTTTGTGTCAACCGGTAAGCCATCATTTCTTTCCGGGACAGGTTCAGAGACACTTGAATATTATTACCTTACAATGTAAGTAGATATTTACGACTATATCAATTTACGATACGACATATGAACGCCGAACAAATCAAATTAATTCAATCAGTATTAGGCAAGGAATTGGGACGAACCTGGCCCTGGTTTCTCGCGGAATGTCTCATCATAAAAAGGAAAATATTTCGCAACACGCACTGGGCGATTTCTCCCGGCGAGGAATCGGAATTTGTCAGGCGCCTCGCATTCGTCTGCGCTGTGTACTTAAAACTCCAGAATAAATTCGGGAAAGAACCTGCTTACACACTCACCGAAAGAATATCCATCCCTGCGGCATTGAAAGAATTATTGAATTTTTTGCACAAATTGTCTCTACCCGAAACAGATGGAATGAAACACCTTACCGCGTTCAGACAGGCATTTGAGAACGAGGGGGCGGGTAAATTCTGTCACCGAACATACATTTCACATGACAATCACACATGCCATTTCATCATCACACGATGCGTCTTTTATGACTTTTTTAACGAAGCCGGCACTCCGGAACTGACGCGGATATTCTGCGAAGTTGATCGGGAATTTTATCTGCGCGCTTTTCCTTCCCTGAGATTCAGCCGAGGAGATTCCTGGGAAAATACGATCGCCTGTGGCAGGAGTCATTGCGATTTTATCATCGAAAGGAAAGAAGCGGACAGCATTTCGGGTGCAGCGGCCACCTGAAATGCGCCCATCCGTCCCGGCCGGGAATGTTCACGCGCTATTTCTTATTCTACTGTGTCGCCCTTCCCTCAGACTGGATGAGCTTATTGGCAATTTTCTCATGAATGAGCTGGGAAGCCATGTTGTTTCCCGACAAACCGACGCGAATGGAAACAGACGTCTGCTCTTTTGACACATATTCAACCAGAATCTGGATCTTCTCATCATGAGCTAAGGCATTTATCGTTCCTTTGGCGATTTTGAGATTCTTCTCTATCCCGGTCGCCTTCATCTCGGTCATTACCTGCTCACAGGCTTTCCAGACCTCTTTGAGGGAGTAGTTGTAATTCGTTGCGAGATACCCATCCGTAAAGAGGAAATGTCCGGATTTCACACCGATGGTTCTCCCTCCCACCGTCAACGCGGTATCACAACCAGATATCAGGAAAGCACATAAAAGAAGTACCCCCGTCAGGTGAACTCGCGCTGACACAGCGATTATTTTCGTTCCCATCTGCCGTTTTACCTCCTGAGAAAACAGCCGCGCATCACTACGCGTCCTGCATTAATTAGGGTGTGTGGAATTATATGATTAGTAGAAAGGGTTTCACTTGTCAAAGAAAATCATGCAGTACACTGTGTATGGGATTGCCCTTTGGGCATACTTTAAGAGGCCACGGCACTAAAAAAGTAGTACATCGCCTGTAGGCTCACCCACAGGAGAAAGAACAGTGTCACCACGATGCAACCGGCGGCGAGAACCCGATGCAGCTGGTTTTCACTTTTCTTTTCCTGATATCCCATCAGGAATGCCAGGAGTATACCCGAAATGATGCCCCCGCCGTGTGCCCAGTTGTTGATTCCCGGCACCAGCACGCCAAAGAGCACGAGACCGACCACCCATCCCATGGCCTGCCGGTAAATGACCTCACCGTAAAAGCCCCCCCTGCTTTTGCCGTAGTAAAGGATGGCGCCGATGAGTCCACAGATGCTTGCTGATGCACCGATGGTAAAGGGAATACCGGCTAAATATGACAGAAAAAATCCTGCTACACCGGTACAGAGGTAAATGATCACAAAGCGGCTGAATCCAAACTCCCTGAGGACGAAAGGGCCCAACTGACTCAGCGCCGCCATGTTAAAGAAAATATGGAGGATGCCCCCATGGAGAAAAGACGCGGACAGCAGTGTCCACCAGCGCCCGTAGGCAATCGGGATTGTTCCCGTCGCGCCTAAAAGAAACAGACTTCTGTCCGAAGGGGATAAAAACGTCAGAGGGTTCGGAGATAAACTCATGGCCGTCGGACTCAGGAGAATCGAGAAGATGTAAAAAAACGCATTGATGACGATTATCGCCTTTACGACATCTATTGCACCTGCAGAGAAAAAGGTAAAAAACCGCATCTTGAGCCGCGATCCTGGTTTCGCTAAACCACAATACGGGCAGGCAGGCTCGTCAATACTGATGAGCCTTCGGCAGTTTGGACAGAGCATGGAGTTTTTTTCTCTCTCTGACATTGGAAAGCCTAAAAAAATCTCATCATTACCGGAATTGCGATAAAGGTGCCGATGGAGGTGGTGACATTCACGAAGGCAACCAGGAGCAGAATCCGTGTGATTTTATTGCGGAAGAATCCCCTGATGCTCGTAATATCATCCGAAAGGTCCAGGAAATCCCTTACCTGGGGTTTCCGCACGGTCGCTTCCGTGAGCCCCGCAACCCACCCGGCAGCGATAAGGGGGTGAAGTGTGGTAATGGGAGCGGCAATGGCTGAGGCCGCTATGGTGAGAGGATGTGCAAGAAGGAGCAGTGCCCCGAGCCCCGAACATGTCGCCGTGATAACAACCCACCATTTGATCATGCTCATGCTTGCCTGAGAACCCGAGTAAAAAAAGCCCGCGACAAAAAGTCCGATAATGGCCCCGGAGAATACCCAGCCCGCGAGCTTCGACCAGAGGCTCGGCGGGGGGATCTGATTGATTTTCTCAATGTCGATGTCAACGCCAAGGTTTTTCACGATGCCGGGGACGTGCCCTGCCCCGACCACCACGACAATCTTACGCCCCGGGGCATGGCCTATGGTGTGAGCAAGATACTGATCTCTCTCATCGATCAGTGTGGTTTTCAGGTCCGGCAGCTTTTCGCCGACAGTCCGCAACGCCACTTCCAGCATGTCGTGTCTCTTGAGTTTTTCTATATCCTCCTCGGTGATTTCCTCCGGAATAAACAACGAAAGAATCAACTCCGGAACAACCTTCATCTTGCTCCAGAAGCTCATCATCCGCCAGGCCCGGAGAAGGGTTATCCGCACCTCCCGATCAGCTAGGACAACTTCCGCACCGATCTCTTCCGCCTTCCCGACCGCCCGAATCATCTCCTCCCCGGGTTTGATATTGAATTTCTGCGCGATTTTTTTCTGGAACGATACCATGAGCAACTGGGAGAGCAGGAGGGAAGCCCGTTTCTCACGAATTACCTTGACGATGTCTGTCTCATGCCATTTATCCCTCTGCCTGATGGCATCAAGGCGTGCTTTGCAGAGTTCCACGCATACCACGTCCGGTCTTTCTTCCGAGATAACCTTTATTACCAGATCGGCACTCTCCCGGGAAACGTGGGCGGTGCCGATGAGGATAATTTCTCTCCCGTCAAGTGTCAGACGCTGAACGTTCTCATTATCCACGGAATTTCTCTGAAACATATGGCTAAAAATGGGTATCCTCCTGAGAAGGCTGTTCCTTCCACAGGAGGTCTTTGTAATTTTTCCATTAGCAATATTTGTCTGAGTTGTAAAGGAGAATACGAATGAGGACCAACCCCCTTGACATGCCCTTCTAACTCGTTTAACGTTCGCTATAAAAAAGAGGCGTGGTGATGGATATACAGGACTGGGCGGAAGAACTGGTGAACGAAGTGTACAGGAAATGGGAATCCACCGGGCATAAATATGATTTCAGTGAACGCGGATTTCGGGTTTTCTACTCCCCCGTTCACTTCAGTCCTGAATTGATGATAATCGGGCACAACCCCAACGCTGATGATAAACTCTTTTGCAGGGAAGAAGACATTCAGATCCCCGAAGTGCATGAATACTTCCACCACGATTCACGGATTGCAAGAAAGATGAAATACCTCTTTGAAAGCATTGAAAAAGATGATTGGTTGGAAAAAAGTGTAAAATTGAATCTGATCTTCTTCGGAAGCGAAAACGAAGCTCAATGGGAAGCCCTGGAAAGGGACATCCGGATTGAACTTGAATTATTTTGTTTTCGCAAGGTACATGATATCATCAACACCCTCAAGCCGCGGCACATTGTGACGGAAGGTCTGAAAGTCTTCGATATCCTTATAAACTCCATACTGATGGGGTGCGATAATCCGGAAGTGAAGATAGGTGTCGGCGGCAGAAAAATCTATGCCAGGAGCAGATACGGCCATTGTCAGATAATCGGCCTGGTGCATCTCACGAAAGACCGGATCAGTTATCCCGACTGGAACAGCGTAAAAAAACTGCTAAAGGTGGATCTGAAAGAACCGGAGGCTAAAACCTACCTTCATTAGCAACCAGGGGGCATCCCTTGCTTTTTGCCTTGATGTCTGATATGAGCCAACATTACCAAATCCGGCAGATAAAGAGTATGAGACTGGCAAGAAGCCAGTCCTGATACCAACAAAGAGTGATGTAAATATGGTCCATGAAAAAGTCCAGCTTACGCACAAAAAGGCTGATGGGTACATCATTCCATTAGGGGTACTGAATCTGGTTGCGGTGATCACCGAAACCGGTATGGTCGGCTGCGGGGCATTCGATGTAGCGGCATTGGACAACTTCAGCTATCCGGCGGCCAGGGTGAAGTCTGCCACGGGGAGTGCCATTGCAACAATCGAGGATCTCCTTTCAGGCGTGGTAAAAGACGCGAACAAGGCGGCAGTCGAACGGGGTGTAAAGATCGGGATGAGGGGAAAGGAAGCTCTTGATCTGATATAGGAGTCCTGTGCAGGCCCGTTTGATTCCCCTGTAACCCACGACAGCTCACAGGAAAGAACTCTCAAGGAGGAGACAATGACCAAGGAAGAAAAAATCGAAGCGATCAGGCAGCGGGCACGGAAAAACTTTTCTCTTGGGTACAACTGTTGCGAATGTGTCACCGAAGCAGTGTTTAGCCTTGTGGACACGGGATTGCCCGAGGAGGCAAAAAAAATGGCGACGGGATTCGGCGGGGGCATCGGGCTTTACGGAGATACCTGCGGAGCCCTGGTGGGTGCCGTCATGGCCGTGAGTGCCGTCCATGGCAGAAGCAAGCTGCCTGAGGGTGAGGGGAAAGAGGCGATGCTTAAAGGAAAGGAACAGTTGTATGGCAGGCCCGGCCTGTATCGCCTGTTTAACCAGGTACCCAACCGACTCAAAGAGAAATACGGAAAGACTCTCTGTAGAGAACTCACTTCCCAGTGGCACGACGCGTGGCTCTGCCGCGACCACGCCCTCTACTGCCGTGAAATCATTACAGACGCGGCAGGAATCGCCGCCGATCTGATTCTTTCCGACAAGAACGAACTGGCTTCGAAACCGTTCGGCGACAACGTGGAAAAACTGAAGGACTGAAGGAAAATAGAATACCATGTTAAAAATAGAAGACCTGCAGGTAAAAATCGGTGACAAGGAAGTCCTGAAACACATCGATCTGGAAATCAATCCGGGGGAAACACACATTCTCTTCGGCCCGAACGGTTCGGGTAAAACATCATTGCTGATGACCATCATGGGTTACCCCCAGTATACCATCACAGCGGGTAATATCTTCTTCAAGGGAGAAGACATTACCCACATGCCCGTACCTGAAAGGGCAAAGCTCGGTATCGGCATGTCCTACCAGAGGCCGCCTACCATTCACGGTCTTAAGACGAGACAGATGGTCCACATATGTGCGCGAAAGGAGATCGACGTCGAAAAACTCGCCGCGATGGTGAATTTCTCCGATTTTCTTGAGCGCGACATCAATGCAGGTTTTTCCGGCGGGGAAATCAAGCGCTCGGAACTTCTACAGCTCATGGCCCAGGATGCGGATCTTCTCCTCTTTGATGAGCCGGAATCGGGTGTGGATCTGGAAAACATTTCCCTCATAGGTCATTCAATCAGTTCCCTTCTTCAGCGTGACTACAAGGCAGCTCCTGACAAGACGCATAAACAGCAGCGCGCCGAACGAACCAGGATGGGTCTCATCATCACCCACACGGGATTCATCCTGGATTACGTGACAGCAGACAAGGGGCAGGTACTCTATGAAGGAGTGTTAAGTTGCAGGAGCAACCCCCAGGAAATATTCCGGTGCATAAAAGAATCCGGGTACGAGGAGTGTGTGAAATGCGCGATCTGAATGAAAAGGCCACACAGGCGAAAGACAAGAAAGCAGTCCTTGGCCCGGATATAGACCTGGATGCCTTTACCGCCGATCCAGTGGCCCATTCGTATGTGGAAGATCTCACGAAACTCCCGGAGAAAGACCGTAAAAGAATTCTCCAATCCGGAGTGGACGCCAGCGAGGAGGGACGTTCGGGAACCTATTTTCAGAAAGACACGGCGATAGTCCACGCTGACTCGCACCAGAAAGGACTTGAGGTACTGCCTATTAAACAGGCTCTCAAAGAATGTGACTGGACAAAAGACTATTACTGGAAGCTGGTATCCGTAGATGCAGATAAATATACGGCTCGAGCCGAGCTCAATCTACACGACGGTTACGTCATCCGGGCCCTTCCCGGAAGCAAGATTATCTATCCCGTCCAGGCCTGCCTCTACATTGACAAAGAGAACCTGAGCCAGTATGTCCACAACCTGATCATTGCTGAAGAAGATTCGGAACTTCACGTCATTACAGGGTGTGCCACGTCCCCCAACCTTAAAAAGGGACTCCACGTCGGGATATCGGAATTCTTCGTCAAGAAAAATGCCAAGCTCAGTTTCACCATGATCCATAACTGGGCGGAAGAAATGATGGTACGACCCCGTTCCGTCGGGATGGTGGAAGAAGGAGGTCTCTTCCTCAATAACTACATCTGTATGAAGCCGGTCAAGTCCCTCCAGATGTATCCAACGACCCACCTTGTAGGGAAGGGAGCGGTCTCCAGGTTTTACAGCCTCCTGGTGGGAAGCCCCGGTTCTGAACTCGACGTGGGCGGACGGATATTCCTGAAGTCAGAAGATGCACGGGCGGAAATCACTGCCCGTGCCATAAGTAACGGGGGAAGGATTATCTCCCGGGGAGACCTGATCGGCGAAGTGCCGGGGGTGAAGGCCCACCTGGAATGCCGGGGTCTTCTCCTGAAAGGCGGCCTCATCCATGCCATTCCGGAGTTACGGGGCCTGGTTGATGGAGTGGAGATGTCCCATGAGGCGGCGGTGGGAAAGATCGCCCAGGAAGAAATCCTCTATCTGATGTCCCGGGGACTCTCCGAACAGGAAGCGACAGCAACCATTGTGCGGGGATTCCTCAGCGTCGACATTCCCGGTCTGCCGGCCCAGCTTAAAGCCGAGATCGACCACGCCGTCGAAATGAGTGAAAAAGAAATGATGTAAGTGCGGGGTCAGCGCACCTCCACGTCGTAACCGCCGGAAGCGAGCATATTGAGCAGTTGTTCTATATGCGGGTAGTCGCGGGTTTCCACTTCCAACTCCACCCTGCTTAAGCCCACAGGCAGATGTCGCCCCATACGATCATGATGGATATGAAGAATGTTTCCCTGGTGGCCGGCTACCAGTCGCAAAAGTTCGGCAAGAGCACCCGGCACATCCTCCAGCTCTACGGAAAACCGCAGGATACGCCCCGTCCGGAATAATCCTTGGTGCAGAATTTTTCCCAGCAGGTGGCTGTCCACATTGCCGCCGCTAACGACTAACACCACCGGCTGCCCCGGCCGGCAGTGGAACTGATTACCCATCAGAGCTGCCAGAGGCACCGCACCGGCCCCTTCCGCCAGCACTTTCTTCCGCTCCAGCAGTTTCAACATCGCCGCGGCAATCTGTTCTTCCTCCGCGGTCACAATGTCATCTACCAGACGTTCTATCACGGGGAATGTCAGCTTCCCCACCTGTCTGACACTTATCCCGTCCGCCAGAGATTTCCCGGCGGAAACGCTCACAGGTTTTCCCAAGCGGCGTGCCGATACGGCCGAGGCGCACGCAGCCGCCTGCACGCCGACGATTTTCGCTTTTTCCCGAAGTGATTTAACCGCCGTGGCAATCCCGGCGACGAGCCCGCCGCCGCCAATGGGAACAAGGACGGTATCGACCCCGGGCAATTCCGAAACAATCTCAAGACCAATCGTCCCCTGACCGGCAATGACATCATCGTCATCAAAGGGATGTATGAAGATGCGGCCCTCCCCCTCAAGCCTGCGGGCGTGAGAGAGGCTCTCCGTCAGGCTCTTGCCGTGTAACACCACCTGTGCGCCATAGGATCGGGCAGCCACTTGCTTGCCGATGGAGGCCCATTCCGGCATGACAACCGTGGCCGGAATCCCCATGAGGTGGGCTGCATGGGCCACCCCCTGGGCGTGATTTCCCGCCGAGGCGGCGACAACACCCCCGCCGCCGATGCGATCTCGGATGTGAGACAGCTTGTAGTATGCACCGCGGAACTTGAATGAACCCGTCTTCTGCAGATTTTCCAACTTCAGGTAGACGGGCGCGCCACTCTCTTCGCTGAAGTACGTGGAGTATACCAGCGGCGTTTTAATCGCCACACCTTCCAACACCTCAGCGGCTCTCTTGATTGATTCCAATTGTACCATGTGTACACTTAAAGCTTGACGGATAGACCTCTCTCCCGCAGATATTCCTTTACCTGTCTGATGGTAAACATACGAAAATGAAACACCGACGCGGCGAGTAAAATCGCAGCCCCCCCTTTCACAACACCCTCGTAAAAATGTTCCAGTGTTCCTGCACCCCCGGAAGCCACCACCGGTACGTTTACAACGTCGGAAACAGCTTTAGTGAATTCCAAGTCATAACCGGCTAAGGTTCCGTCTCCATCCATACTCGTCGGCAGGATCACCCCCGCCCCCAGCTCCTGGCACTGTCTTGCCCAGGCGATGGCGTCCTTTCCCACCGGGGTAGTTCCCCCTGAAACGACCAGTTCAAAACCGGAGGGCATTTCCCTGTTTCTCCGGGCATCAATGGCCACGGTGATCGTTCCGGACCCGAATTCCTTCACCGCCTTCCTCAACATATCGGGATCTCTTACGGCTGCACTGTTCATGGACACTTTATGTGCACCGGCCTTCACAACCATCTCAATGTCCTCCAGTGTCCCGATCCCTCCCCCCACGGTCAGAGGGATATCGATGACGGAGGAGACCTGCCGCACCCATTCCAGCCGGGTTTTTCTGTTCTCCAAAGTCGCCGCGATGTCCAGCATGGCAAGCTCGTCCGCCCCTTCTTTCTGGTAGAACCGGGCGTTTTCCACGGGATCGCCCGCATCCCTGAGGTTTACAAAGTGAACGCCCTTGACGACCCGCCCGTCTTTCATATCAAGACACGGCATAATGTGAATCACATCCATTGGATATCCTTTCTCTGCAGATCGTTAATAAAAGTTTTCTTGCGTGGTTTCATATCACCATATATAGTGCCGTGCAATACCGTTTTCGCGAGGATACATGAACCGCAGGAAGTTTCTTAAAGCAACTCTCATTTCAGGAATAGCCATCTCCTCCCCGGAGATTCTATTCCCCCTCATCGCGCCTGCCGATGCGGCAGTTAAATCCGATTTAGCCGTTGCCCGCGGGACTTCTCCGGCCAGAATAACCCGGGCCGCCATTGACGGATTGGGGGGGATCAAGAGATTCATATCCAGGGGCGATGTTGTCGTCGTCAAACCGAACATCGGCTGGGACAGGACTCCCGAATACGCCGCTAACACCAATCCTGAGGTCGTTGCGACTATCGTCAGGCTTTGCTACGAAGCGGGAGCGAAGAAGGTCAAGGTGTTCGACAATACCGTGAGTAACGCGAAGCGCTGTTACAAACAGAGCGGGATCGCCGACGCCGTATCGGCGGTGGGGGGTCTCGTGAGTTTCATCGACGACAGGAAATTCCGGGATATGAAACTCTCCGGCTACGCCCTCAGATCATGGCCCCTTTATATGGAGGTATTCGAGGCGGACAAGATAATAAACGTGCCCATCGCGAAAACCCACGGATTGACCACCCTCACCCTGGGCATGAAAAACTGGATGGGAATCATGGGAGGCTGGCGCGGAAGGATTCATCAAAGGATCGACGGCAGTCTTGTGGATGTTTCCATGGCCGTCACACCGGTCCTCGTCGTCCTGGACGCGGTAAGGATACTGACTGCGAACGGTCCCCAGGGAGGGGATCTCTCGGATGTAAAACTCCTCAATACCGTAGTTGCGGGAACGGATCAGGTCGCCGTCGATGCCTACGGGGCAACCCTCTTCGGTATGAGGGGAAGCGATCTCGCTTACGTCAGGATGGGCCACGAGGCCGGTCTCGGCACGATGGAACTGTCGAAACTGAAGATCAAGAGAATCACCGCATGACCCGGTCTCTCGATGGGAGAGATCCAGAACAATTCACTTCAGAGATTCATGATTAAAAAAATCCGCATCGCGACCCAGGGGCTTTTCCTGCTTACCTTTCTCTGGCTCTTTCTCCAGACGGAATCGAAGGGGGCCAACGAATTAGGCTATCCCGTGAAGATCTTTTTAGACGCAGATCCCCTTCTCTTTCTCACGACGAGCCTTGCCACCTGGTCTGTCGACAAGTTCCCCTATCTCGCGCTCATCGTGGTGGTCGCAACGGTGATCCTGGGGAGGGTTTTCTGCGGCTGGGTCTGCCCCCTGGGAACCCTCAATAACATGGCAGGTTCCCTGAAGCGATGGCGCTTGCAAACCGCACCTCTGAACTGGTACCGGGTCAAATACGCCATCCTGATCTTTCTCCTCATCTCATCTCTCTTTACTCTTCAGTTAACAGGGATCGTGGATCCCCTCTCTCTCCTGATCAGGTCTCTCTCCGTCACCGTGTACCCCATGTTCAGTTATGCCACGGGTGCTGCCTTCGATGCCGTATACAGTGCAAACATCCCTGTCGTCGTCAGTATCTCCGAATTCATTTACACCATCCTGAAAAAGACAGTTCTCCCCTTCCAGCAGCCCTTTTTCATTCAGGGGGCATTCATCGGCATCCTGTTCTTCCTCCTCCTGGGAGCTAACCTTATAGAGAGGCGCTTCTGGTGCAAGTTCCTCTGCCCTTTAGGCGCCCTCCTGGGGCTCCTGTCACGGTATGCTTTCCTGAAAAGATCCGTAAGTGAGGGCTGCGACTCATGCGGGGCATGCACCGCATCCTGTCAGGGTGGAGCCGCCCCCGACCGACAGGAGGAAAGGAAGAATACGGAGTGTTTCATCTGCGGAAACTGTGACGACATCTGCCCCCGCAATGCCGTCAGTTTCGGCTTTTCCCTGAAGAAGCCCGGGGCTTCTCTCGACCTGGGGAAGAGGTATGTCGCCGGTTCGATTCTCTCCGGGATTGTCGCCGTTCCTCTGTTGAGGATTTCTCCCCTCATGAAACCGGCGTACGCAAATCCGCTTCTGATCAGACCTCCGGGATCGGTTGAAGAGAAGGCATTTCTCCAAAAATGCGTCAAGTGCGGCGAGTGCATGAAGGTCTGCATCACCAATGGGCTCCAGCCGACATTTCTGGAAGCCGGTCTCGAAGGGATATGGTCTCCCGTTCTTATCCCGCGCATCGGTTACTGCGAGTACCGCTGTACCCTGTGCGGTCAGGTCTGTCCCACGGGAGCCATTCAGAAACTCGATCTTGCCGAAAAGGAGAAAGTGAGGATAGGATCAGCAATGGTTGACAAAGGGCGATGCCTGCCTTACGCCCACGCCACACCGTGCATCGTCTGCGAAGAGGTCTGTCCCACCCCGAAGAAGGCAATCTGGCTCGAGACGGTGACGGTAAAAGACAGGGAGGGGAAAGAGCTCATCGTCAAGCAGCCGAAGGTCGACCTCACGCTCTGCACCGGCTGCGGCATCTGTGAGGCAAAGTGCCCCGTCATCGGGCAGCCTGCAATCTATGTAACCAGCGTGGGAGAATCAAGGTCAAAGGACAAACAGCTCTTACTGCCGTAACCGGGAGCGTCTCGTACATTATAGTGATCCTTCAGGAAAGAGGAGAGGATGCCATGAAACAAGAGAAGCAATATAAGGGAATGAACAGGAGAGAGTTTTTAATGGCAGGTCTGGCGGGAACCACGTCGGCACTCCTGGATTTAAACGGCATCGCCGGCGCTGCGCAGGAAGGCTTTGTGTTTCCCGCACCTGTTTACAGGACGCTGGGAAGAACGGGGTTGAAGATCACGGTGGTGAGCTTCGGCGCGATGCTGACCCCCGAACCGGAAGTGATGAGGGTCGCCTTTGAGCACGGCATCAACTATGTCGACACGGCCCGGCGTTACATGGGCGGCAGGAACGAGGAAATCGTTGCCCGGGCACTGAAAGGTATACGCCACAGGGTGTATGTGGCAACGAAGATACGCCCCTCATCGAGGTCAAAGGAGGATATATTCAAGGATATTGAGACAAGCCTCACAGCGCTGGAAACAGACTATGTCGATGTCATCCAGCTCCATAATCTCAGCGGCAGGGAACGGGTATTCATTCCGGAAACCCGGGAGGCTCTTCTCAGACTGAGAGAGCAGGGGAAGGTGCGTTTCTTCGGGGTGACCACGCATACGAATCAGGCGCTGGTCCTCCACGCCCTCGTGGATGATGAGGAGAAGTTCTTCGACATGGCCCTGGTGGCATACAACTTCAAGAGCGGTACGGATGTAAGAGAAGCCATTGCAAGGGCCGCCAGCGCGAATATCGGTATTATCGCGATGAAGACACAGGCAGGAGGGTACAGCACCGATGCACTTGGTCCGATCAGTCCCCATCAGGCAGCCCTGAAATGGGTGTTGCAGGATAGTCACGTCACCGCCGCGATCCCGGGGATGCGTGACATGACCCACCTCAGGGAAGACATCGCGGTGATGGGAATGCCTTACGGTTTCATGGACGAGCTTATTCTGAGAGGATACGCCTCGGCGGTACGAACCTACTATTGCAACCTCTGCGGTAAATGTGAAACGACATGTCCGAAAGGCGTAGCGATCAGCACGATCAACCGCTGCGTCATGTATGCGGAGGCCTACAGGAGCATAGAACTTGCCCGGTCCACCTATGATGAGATTCCTGCGAACGTGTCCGCCTCGGCGCGCCTCGACTGCAAGGACTGTATGGCCACATGCATCCACGGAATCGACATTGCAATGAAGATGGAGCGGGCAAGAACGTTGCTGGCGTAACAATCCTTTTCTGTCTCTTCTCGCCATGAGGTTGTTTCGGAGACATTCCCATGTATCAGAGGGTACCATGCATCGATTCGGGTTCCCATCAATAGTTATTATATGCGCATGTGTGTTCACGGTGGGCATGGCAATGACGGCCCCTGCTGCCGACCGTACCATCACAAATGTTCTTCCCGCCGTCGGGTGCGCCGAAGACTGGATCATAGAAGACAAGATCAAGCTCCACACCCGGGAAACACTGTTCGATCACATAAACGGTGAGGCGGAACTCTACTTCCCCTACGGGTTTGAGGTTCTCGCAACGGCAACATATCATCACAAGAATAATCCATCGCTCGCAATCGTGGCGGACGTATATATGATGGGCTCTCCATTGGACGCCTTCGGGATTTACTCCAATTACCGGAAGGCGGGTGCCGCCACGATCATGATCGGTGTTGAGGGGTTTGTATCTTCGTCTCAGTTGATGTTTTATCAGGACAGGTATTTCGTGAGGCTTCAGGCTACCGGAACAACGACTCTGGAACAAAACACATTCCTCGCGTGCGGCCGGGCCATCTCTCAAAATCTCCCGCACAACACGGGAGGCCCCCCGGAGTTAGAGATACTGCGGATACCGGGTGTCGTGCCGAAGAGTGAACGGTATATCGCCCGGAGTCTCCTGGGATATTCCTTTTTCCGCCGGGGAATCATCGCCGATGCACTCTCGGGAGACGAACGGATGCAGGTCTTTGTGATACCGGAATCTTCCCCTGAAGCTGCACGCAGCGCCTTCGACCACTACCGTTCTTTCCTGAAGGCGTCCGGACAGGGCGTTCACCTGACCGAGACTGCTGATCACATCTCCCTCACCGCCATCGACCCTCTGTACGGGAGAATATTGGCGGAGCAGACAGGCCGTTACGTCATCGGTATTATAAGGATGAAAGATGCTCAGGGGGCGAAACGAATTCTCGACGAGATCAGAAAACGGCTTCAAGGAGGCTGAGATTTTGCTCATTTCGCAGAAAGGAACGACTGCCATGCAACTGAAAGACATCAAAAACGTATGTAATCTTGGTACGGGGACAATGGGATTCGGAACGGCCCTCACATTTGCCCTGGCGGGTTACACCGTGCGCATGTTTGGCCGATCCGATATGAGTATCGAACGCAGCTTCAAAAACATCAGGGCCGCACTGGAAACCTATCGTGAACACGACCTGATAAAGGAAGCAGCCATTGCCGAAATTCTCGGCAGGATTACGGGAGTTACCACCCTGGAAGCGGCAGCGGCGGATGCCGATTTCGTCATTGAATCAATTGCTGAAGATCTGGCCATTAAACGGCAGGTATTTGCACAAGTGGAAAAACTGTGCCGTGAAAATACCATCTTAGCCACAAACACGTCGGGTCTAAGTCCGACCGCCATTGCCGAGGTACTCGAGCGAAAGGATAAATTTGTAGTTGCCCATTTCTGGAATCCCCCGTATCTCATGCCTCTTGTGGAGGTAGTACCCGGGAAGTTCACGTCGCAGGAAACTGTGGACATCACCTGGAAATTAATGGAAAAAATCGGGAAAAAACCGGTGGCCCTGAAGCGCGAGGCCTTAGGTTTCATCGGCAATCGCCTGCAACTGGCTCTGTTACGAGAGGCCCTGTATATTGTTGAAGCCGGCATAGCAACCCCGAAAGCCGTAGACACCACGATGAAATACAGCCTCGGCCGCCGCTTATCCACCACCGGCCCGCTTGAGAGCGCCGATATGGGAGGGTTGGATATCTTTTATAATATCGCCAGTTATCTCCTGAAAGATTTATGCAACAGCCCGGAAGTACCCCCACGGTTGAAACAGGCTGTGGCAAAAGGCTCTTTAGGGGCAAAAACGGGCTCCGGATTATATGACTGGACTCCCGAAGATCTCGCCAAAATAAAAAAGACCCGTGAAAACATCTTAATCGAATGGCTGAAGAAGGACAGAGAAATTGAGTTTTAGTGCGCCGACCCTGTTTTACCGTGCAATCATCCTGTTCATCTTCCCCGTGACATAGCCCTCCATGTCAAGGCCGACGAAGGAAAATCCGAGATTCATAAGCACCGAGACAATCTCCTCTCTATGGCGGAGCGCATCCTCGGGTTTTTCTACTTCCAACAGTACTGCATCGAGGGGGAAACACCGTACCCTCACATGGCCGGGACAGATTTTTTTGAGAAATGTTTCAGCCTGCTCCACACGGGAGAGCCTCTCTTTGTTCAACACAAGGCCATAGGCGAACCGGGAGCACAGGCAGGCATCGGATTGTTTGTTCCATGCGGAAAGGCCGATTCGTCTTGCATGTTCCCTGATGGCTGCCTTCGTCACTTTGTGTTCGATGAAGGGATGCCAGATCCCATCCTCATCGGCAGCCTGCATCCCCGGCCGGTAATCATCCAAATCATCGAGGTTCATGCCGTCAGCGACAGTTTCAATTCCGAAACTCCCTGCGATCTCCCTGACCAGTCTGTCCCTCATCTTCCTGCAGAGATAGCACCTTTCGGGGGGATTCGCGGCAAAATCCGGATACTGGAGTTCATCAAATGCGACAACCTCATGCCTGATCCCGATCTCCCGGGCACTGGCGAGGGCATCCCGTATATCCGATCGCGGGACGATAGGGGAATCGACAGTAACCGCCAGGGCATTTTCTCCCAGCGCTTCATGGGCGAGATAAGAAAGCAGCGTGCTGTCAAGCCCCCCGGACAGCAACACCGCTACATGTTTCCTCTCCCGCAGGGTATCCTGAATCTCTTTCATGACCGGTTCTTCGCAAGAGTCCGGAGTATCCGCACCGCACCCGCGGCAGCACCAACGGTATTACCTATGTTCACCACAAGCACGCCGGGGGCGCAGGTCTGGAGCATGCCGATAAAGGCGCCGACCCCGCAGCCCCCCACACCGTACCCGACCGGCGTGGGAACCGCGATAACCGGCCTGTCCGTAATCGAGGCTATCATGGTGGGGAGCGCTCCTTCCATGCCTGCAAGGACAATGAGCACATCCGCGTCCTTTACCTCACGCAGGCTCAGATAAGGCCGGTGAATCCCCGCCACTCCTGCATCGTAGCAGGAAACAACTGTTGTCCCGATTGACTCCAGGATAAGAGAGCACTCCTTCGCATAAGGAATGTCCGATGTGCCTGCCGTGATAATCCCGACCGTTCCCGGCGACTTTCCCGTATTTTTCGCACCCACCACCATGAGCCTCCCCGCCGATTCCATTGCGTTGCCCGATAACGCCTTTTTCAGCACACTTTGCCTCTCGGGACTCACATGTGACAGGAGTGCGATCTCCCCCTTTGCAAGGATTCTTTCCACGATCTGGAGGAGCTGATCTTCCGACTTTCCTTCAGCAAAGATCACCTCGGGGAACCCAAGGCGCTCATGCCGGCTTATGTCAATCATGAATTCCTCCCCACGTTCGTAAAAACATTGCCAGATCCTCCCCTGGGCCTCATCCTCGTCTATCAATCCTTTTCTGTACAGATCAAGGATGTCTCTCATTCTCCCCCCTCTTGCCTTTTGCTCGCATACGTGCGTATCTCTTCATCGATTTCACGTCTCAACCGGCTTACGGAGATACCGTGCTTTTTCGACATATTCTGAATGTCCCGGTATTGGGCCTTGTACCTCTTTGTTCCATCGGGAAGGATCACCTCCTTCACCGACACATCGCCGTACCGGGTCCGGATCAGAAACTCATCACGGGGGAGAACCGCACGCATCACCGGAAAGTATCGCACCCCGATGGTCGTCGTGTGGGTGAAAATCGCGGAGATAATCGCCTCCAATTTCCCTGCCCCGGCTACTACCCTGAGGCCTGAACCGGGTCTCCCCCTCTTCATGATCCTCGTCTCAAGGCTCACATCGAGGGCTCCGGCTTCATATACCCGTTCAATTGCCGCTTCCCACTCTTCGGGGACCATGTCATCCACGTCGGTCTCAATAATGAACACGTGATCGCGAACGTCCGATACCTCGCACAGTATGGACCTGAAAAGGTTAGGCCAGCCGTGAAATTCTCTGTCACCGCATCCGTAGCCGGTACCTTTTATGATCACGTCGGAATGTATCGGTCCCCGGGCAAGGGCTTTGATTACCGCAGCCCCCGTAGGGGTGACAAGCTCGCCTTCCTGCCCGGTGAATCTCACCCGCATCCCCTCCAGGAGCTTGATCGTTGCCGGCGCGGGCAGCGGGATTTTCCCGTGCAGCGTTTCCGTCATACCCGACCCCAGGGGTATGGATGTCGCATACACGGCATCGGCATGAAACCATTCTACCGCCGCACTGATCCCGACGATATCCAGGATGGAATCAATCGCTCCCAGTTCATGGAAATGCACCTCATCCATCTCCACCTGGTGGACGGAGGCCTCCGCTTCGGCGAGACACCCGAATATCTTCAACGCCCGTTCTTTAATATTTTCTTCGAGCTTCGATCCTAAGATAAGAAACTTGATATCCTTATACGGTCTTTGCTCATCATGCGCTCCTCTAATAAAACCGATGTCCACCGTGACGATGCCGTGAACCTTCTTGAAATCAACTCTTATATCGAATGGCCCGAGATTGAGGGCATTCAGAGAATCTTTCAAGTAATCCAGAGGGCATCCAAGATGAACAAGACTGCCCAGAATCATGTCACCGCTCGCTCCGCCGACGGGATCGAAGACAAGTATTTTCATCAATCACTCCTCTTGGCATTCACGGCGTTTCGCATTTTTTCTCATGGACTATATCTATCACGGTAATTTCAGGTGGTGAGAGGAAACGGATGGGAGGACCCCAGGTGCCCGCTCCCCTGCTCACGTACAGCCGGGAATTATTCCGGAAAGTAAAATTTCCTTCATGAAAGGGGAAAAATAATTTCGTAATAAAACAAAACGGAAATATCTGTCCCCCGTGGGTATGTCCCGAGAGCTGCAGTTCAAACATACCTGAAGCGTCTCTTTCCACAATGGGGAGATGTTTCAGCAGTACGGTAAAATGAGCCCCGGGGAATCGAGACAGAAGCTCCCCTTCTGAAACTCCTTTGTATAAACCATACCGTATTCCCGCAGGATCATCAATACCGATGATGTTTATCAATCCGGCAACGGTTGCACCTTCGCCTCTGAGCACTGTAAATCCCGAATTCCCCAGAAACTCAAGGGCCTGATCCAGACCGGCGAAGAACTCATGATTGCCTGTGACTGCGTATTTTCCGTACTTCGGACGTATCTCCCTCAGAAGTCCCATGGCCTCATCCAGATTGTTGATCTGTCCGTCCACCAGGTCTCCCGTCGACACCAGAACATCAGGTTCTGTTTTAATTACCTCCTCGATAATCCTCCTCATGCGGTCTTCCCTCACGACGAGACCGAGATGGATGTCGGTTATCTGGACAATCCTGATCCGTCCTGTCTTCTCAGGTATCTTGGGTGATCCGATTGTGATTTTCTCCGTCCTGACATCCTTCGCTTCGAAATACCCGTACATGTTCAAAACCAGAGAAAGTATCACGGGCAACATAAAGGCGTACAGGGGAGGGATGACCAGATGTGAAAGCTCCCTGCGGAAGATGAATCCTCCCGCGCGTATGAAGAAATGGTAGAAATCGAAGATCAGCGAGAGAGTGATGAATAAAAAGAGCACCCCCATCCACAGGTACCCTACATAGGAGATGATTCTCGCGAGAGACTCGAATCCGTAGCGCTCCGATACCCTCACGGCAATGGGTGCAAGCAGCATAACTATTAAGAAGAAAATCAGGCACAGACTGGATCCAAATCCCGGATGAAATGCCCCCCTGATCTTCGCAAAAAGATAAAGATGCAACCCGCCATAGATCAGGAAAAAAACAAGAAGAAAGAGAACCATCGCCTGCTCCTGCTGATTTCGGTGCAAGAAAATCCCCCCAGCCCCCTTTTCTCAAGGGGGGATGGGGGGATTACTCAAAACTTAACGATGAATGATAACCGTAAATTGAAGATGTTTCACCGGAGGAACATCCTTTTCCCACGGACGAACATACTTTATGGCGATTGCCGTTTTCCCCGGACCCAACGCTTTGAACCGCCATACTTCCATACCGCCCGCACCCACAAGTCCCGTGTTCGATACGCGATACTCCACATTCTCCAGTTGCACCACAGCACTGTCCGGCACCCCGGCCAACTGCCATTGGTAGCCTGTCGTCCTGTTCGATTCCACCGTAATGATGAATTGCTGACCGGCCGCAACCTCAATGGGTTTTGATGGGTCGCTGTAATCCCGGACATTAACGTCCCCGCCGGCAAAAGCCTGACCAGAGTGGAACATGAACAGGATAACCAGCCATATAGTGCGTTTCACTGTTTCCCTTCTCCGTTTTTCAATACCCGATGACTCAACTTCTCAAGGCGCGCAAGGGTTTTTTCCTGGGTGTACGATCCCCCTTCGTCGCTTTCACCTGCCTGCAGGCTTCTCTGTTCCCGAGATCACAGGATTTTTGAAGGTTCTCGAGGGCATTCTTCCTGTCTCCGATCCCACGGTATGACTGCCCCAGGAAATAATAGATTCTCGCACGGGCAAAGGCCGGGGCATCCGGCTGAAGCTCCATGGCCCGGGTGAGGTCGGCAACCGCTTCCCTGTGCTTGCCAGTTCTGCTGAAAACGATCCCGCGGCCCCCATACGCCCTGGCGCCATCCGGCTTAAGTTCAATGACTTTGTTGAAGTCAGCAATTGCCAGTTCAAACTGTCTCTTTTTCACGTACGCCATCGCCCGCTGACCGTACGCCTTATCGTTTCCGGGATCTTCTGCGATAACCCGCGAGAATGCCTCAATCGCCTCATCCAGCCTGTTCGCAAGGATGCCCCGCATGCCGTCGTCAAACCGTCTGTTTGCCGTGAAGACTTTTTCCTTCTCGGATATTCTCGCCACAAGATCCTTCCTGTTTGTCTCATCCTTTGTCCCGGCAAGCTGCTTCTTCAGGGCTTCTATTTCTTTCTGGCTCTGCTCATAGGCATCTTTCATCTTTTTGTAATCCTCGGTCAGTCCCTGCTCCCTGATCCGCTCCGCCATGATTTCCATCCTGTCGGGATGCACGACTGCTTTTATCTTCACCCAGAACTTTATTGCATCCTGAGCCACATCCCTCTTCTTATCCAGCACCGTGACCTCCATTATCCCGGAAGCCAGTACCTGCACCTCATCTTCTTCAATCTGGAAGTTCTTGACCTTGGAGTAACTTTTTACGTACGTCCCCGCCTGCTCTACGGCAACTCTTTTCGCCTGCTCCAGGGCCTTTCCTTCCGCAATGATGGGTGTTTCACCATCCCCCATATGATAAACTCCTTCGGAAATAATCTCCGAAGTCTCAGAAAAACCCACTCCCGGGAAAAGAAGTACAAGAATAATCAACACACAAAGCGATCCACGTTTCATTGTCTTTCCCTCCTCCGTTATGAATCCAGAAAAACTTGATAATATAGGACAAGTTCTCTCACCGCGGTTGAAATGACATAACACTCAGTGTCGTACTCCGGAACTTTGGCCTCTTGCAAGAATTGAGAGGAATCATAGAGTTGCGGGAAGGGAAAGTCAAGATTGAATCTGGTAGCGAGCGAATGGGTAACATTGCTATTTCTGAAAGAACGAAGATTCTCCGCAGCTTACTGCGGAGAGTTCCAATTGCCGGGTGAGAAGTATGTCGAAGACAGTGCTTGCCTCAACACGGGGAATACGCTATCGTAGAATACATCAAAAAATTGCACCATCATCGGGAGGTAGTCAAAATGGACTGGGGAATGCAAAATCGCTTGTCTCAACTTATTCAGTCCGATGGTCACTGTTTTTTTCTACCCATAGATCACGGATACTTTCAGGGACCCACGTCCTGTCTTGAGAAACCGGGAGAAACCATCAGGCCCCTTCTGCCTTACTGCGACGCCCTCTTCGTGACAAGGGGAATTCTGCGCTCAGCCGTCGATCCCGGAAAAACGAAGCCCATTATTCTCAGAGTGTCAGGGGCTACCAGTGTGGTCGGGAAGGACCTGGCAAATGAGAGCATTACCACATCCATAGATGAGATCATCCGCCTCAACGCAACCGCCGTCGGAATCTCCATATTCGTAGGCAGTGACTACGAGCGGGAATCTCTCACAAATCTCTCTGATCTGGTGAACCGGTGTGAAACTTACGGAATTCCGGTAATGGCAGTCACCGCAGTGGGGAAGGAACTGGAGAAACGCGACGCCAGGTATCTTGCACTGGCCTCCCGCATCGCCGCCGAACTTGGAGCGCGGGTAGTCAAAACCTACTGGTGTAAAGAATTCGACAGGGTCGTCACCGGGTGTCCTGTCCCGGTGGTCATGGCGGGGGGGCCAAAATGTGAGACGGAACTGGAAGTCATGGAGTTTGTCCACGACGGCATGCAAAAAGGTGCTGCGGGAATCAACCTGGGAAGGAATGTATGGCAGAATCCCCATCCCGTTGCCATGATGAGGGCGCTCCGGGCGATTATCCATGAAAACCATACCGCGAAAGAGGCGTGGGATATGTTCAATAGCCTGAAAAGTGAGGAGAAAGCATAGATTTCCCAGTCACTCGATAAATGAAGCCTTCGCTTCGAAGAGCGTTTAAGCATTAAAATCTTTGCATAATACAAACAGTCATTGCGGTGAGCCGTAAGCACCGAGCGAAGCGTGGGGGGAAAGCGAAGCAATCTCATAACTCACTGATACTTAACGAGATCGCCACGTCGTTTCACTCCTGGTTTATTGTTGTCAAGTATTTTAAACATTATTTTGTATAATGTTGGCATATAGCACCCTTGCCCAACCCTGGTTATTTGAGAGTCTCAACAGAGCTCTGACGTTGCTTAATTGGGGCTAAGGTGCAAGCGGGGGTTACAGAGGCTCGCGACGAAGGTCGAAATAATCATTCGCCTTAAATAGCGAAGTGGTAATCACCCCGCTCACTCACCTAAAGCATCAAAGCTTATGCTGCGCTAAGATATTGTGTTTCTCCATAATTCACCTGATAGAGGGTATGATCACGGACAAGGGCCAACATAATTCCCAAGAGCTTACGAGACACGGCAACAAGGGCTTTGATCTTCTTCATTCCACGTCGGAGATACCGCTGGTAATGATCATGCATAATACCATTCTTACGGACGGTACGAATAGCTGCGAAAAACAGCAGCTTTCTCATGAGAGATCGCCCTCTTTTGGAAATATGTTTGTTCCCTTTCCGCTTGCCGGAACTGATTTCATAAAGATTCAGGCCCGCGTACTTCAAAAGCTCAGAGATGCTACGAAACTTTCTAAAGTCCCCTGCTTCTCCGATCAAACCGGCGACCGTAATTTTACCGATTCCTTTCATGGAAAGGAGAACCTCGCTGTAAGGAATCTCTCGGAGACAACGGGAAATCTCTTCTTCAAGACGTTCGATAAAGTGTTCACATTCTTCAATACTGCGCAGAAACTCCTGAAGCTCAAGGGACAGTCCGACATGCCCTTCCTGGATACCAACAGATGTTTTTGCTGCTTCATAGAGAGCTGTGGCACGTTTGATTCCCAATTTACCACGACTAACTTTTTTCATTTCAGAAATCAGCCGATCCAAACCGGATTCCAAAATATCCGCCGGCGTTGGATAATGTTTCAGCAGGTAATGGGCCGTTTGGGTCTTCACATCCCCCATAATCCCCAGAAACTCGGGGAAAGATATAAAGACAATATCCTGAAGCTGATTGAGAAGCGCCGTGCGTCTTTGCAGAACCCTCTCCCTCGCATTGGTCAGTCTTCTCAGATCCGCAGCAGCCCCCTCAGGTATCATCACCGTCAAGGCATGACCGAGCTCCATAATGTCGGCGATCACCCTGGGGTCCTTCTTATCCGTCTTACTCGGAGAGTTGCCTTGAAGCTCCTTGAGCTTCTTTGTGTGCAGGGGATTCACCTGGACAAGCTGAATGGCTCCTCTCCTCAAAAAGTGCATCAATGGCTCCGCATAAGCCCCTGTAGACTCAAAACCCACAACGATGTGCTCCAGCTTCTTGGTTGTTTGAGTCTTCAAAATAATGTTCAGAAATTTATTAAATCCTTGATATCCATTCTGAAATTCGAATGGCTTCACCTCTGTTTTATCGGGACACCGGCAATACCCCATGTTCATCATTTTGCCTATATCAACCGTGACCAGAAGAGTTTTTTCATTGACTATATTACGTCCTTTTGTTCTAATTTCATTCATGGCTATACTCCTTTTGGATTGGATTCAAACCAACATGCTCATTGGTCCAATTCAAGAAAGTGTATAGCCTTTTTAATTCCTATACCAGTGGGCTTCGCTTTCCGTAACTACAATATAGCAAGCTCGCGATGACCCATAGGCAATCATTTAAATTTTTCGCATCACAGTGAGGTGATGATACCTGATGCGTGTTGCAATGTATTATCACAACAGGGATGTACGGCTGG
>VGTB01000004.1 GCA_016874835.1 Deltaproteobacteria bacterium
GATATTCCCATTCATCTCACCGGAACGCCCAAGGGCACTGAAAGCGGGGGTGAACTGCACCACCTGAAGAGAGATTTGAAGGTCTCGTGTCTTCCCGCAGTACTCCCTGAGTTTATCGAAGTTGACGTCACCGGACTCGGAATCGGTGATGCCATGAAGGTCCAGGATTTATTGCGTATGGAGGGGGTAGCTTTTCTCGATCATGATGACACCGTTATTGCGACGGTGACAAGCGCAAAAGTTCCCCTTCACCCGGTCAAGGAAGAAGAACAAGAGCCTTCAGAACAGGAAACCTGAAGGGGAGATGTCACCCGCAGTATAAAGAGGTTCCCGCTTGAAGTTGATAATCGGTTTGGGAAACCCAGGAGTGAAGTACCAATTCACAAGACATAATATTGGGTTCCTGGTCCTCGATGCGTTAGCTTCCGAACTCCACGTTACCGCGAATTCCAGAGGATTTAATTCCTTTTTCGGAAAGGGCAGGATTGGGGATATCCCGGTACTGCTCGCAAAACCCCAGACCTACATGAATCTCAGCGGCACGGCGGTGAAATACTTGATGGACTACTTTAAGAATGACATTAAAGATATTATAATCATTCACGATGACCTTGATCTGCCGTTCAAAACAATCCGCCTGAAGGCAGGGGGAGGCCATGGAGGACACAAGGGATTAATCTCCATAATAGAATCTTTAGACAGTTCTGAATTTATCAGGGTCAGGCTGGGGATCGGAAAGCCCGTCGATAAAACGTTCACGGAGGACTATGTCCTTGACCCTTTCACGAAAGATGAAATGGATTTATTACCCGATATCCTGACAAATGCAAGTGAAGCAGTATCAAAAATAGTCACCTCAGGCATTCAGGCAGCAATGAACCAATACAACGAAAGGACATCTCCCCAATCAACTGAGGAAGATAATTCCGAGACGATCGAAAACATTCGCAATACTTGAACTCATGCTCATGAAGGGTTATTCTGTGTTTCATATCTGTGCGTGGAGAAGATCTTGACATTGTTTCACCTGTCTATATAATCCCCGAATAAAGAGAGCAAACCTGTCACAGCCGATCCTCTCGTAAAGGAGCATGTCTTGGGCTTCAGGTGCGGTATCATAGGTCTTCCCAATGTTGGAAAATCAACCATTTTCAATGCCCTGACAGCCGCAGGTGCAGAGGTTGCCAATTACCCCTTCTGTACCATCAACCCCAATATCGGGATCGTTCCCGTTCCGGACGAGCGACTGGCAAAGATCGCTCAAATCATAAAACCTCCCAAGGTCACCTGTACCACCATGGAATTCCTCGATATTGCCGGACTCGTGAAGGGAGCAAGCCGGGGAGAGGGTCTGGGAAACAAATTCCTGGGACATATCAGAGAAGTTGATGCGGTGGTACATATCGTGCGTTGTTTTGACGATCCCTCCGTTGTGCATATATACGGTCCCGTCGAACCTGCCCGGGATATAGAGATAGTACACACGGAACTGCTCATGGCAGATCTGGAAACACTCGAAAAGAGAATGACGAAAATTGAGCGGTTGGCAAAATCCGGGGACAAACACGCCCGCAAAGAATTTGAAATATGCATCCACCTTAGAGATGCCCTTGGCAAGGGTACTCCCGCGCGCAGTATCACCTTGACAGAAGAGGAAAAAACCACAATCAACGAACTCCACCTCCTCACCGCGAAGAAGATTTTATATGTGGCAAACGTCAGTGAGATGATCCTGAAGACAAATGGAGATTACATTCAAAAGATCAAAGATATCGCTCAGAAAGAAGGATTAAAGGTAATCGTGATCTGCGGCGACATTGAAGCTGAAATTGCGGAACTTTCCCAAGAAGAACAAAGAGAATTCCTCAGCGATCTCGGTCTTCAGGAATCAGGTCTTCAAAAACTTATCCGTGAAGGATACGATCTTCTCGGCTTAATAACTTTCTATACGACCGTCGGTCCGGAACTCAGGGCTTGGACAATTCCCCGCGGAACCAGGGCACCTGCCGCAGCAGGCAAAATTCACAGCGATATGGAAAGGGGCTTTATCCGGGCGGAAATTATCAACTTCGATGAATTTATCACTGTGGGAAGTATGTCGAAGGCAAGAGAATCGGGTCTCATCCGCGCGGAAGGAAAAGACTACATCCTGTCCGATGGGGATATCGCCTACTTCAGATTTAACGTTTGATGATCTACAAGAATAAGATTTCCTGATCTCTTTCTTATTGATAAAAAAAGGATGGCGACTTCAATGCGAAATCAACCATCCGGAAGTGTAAAGACCGAGAGGTTCATGAATGCTACCCCCCATTCAGTTTATCTGATGAGGGGGTCGGTGGATGGCAAAGGAGGGAAAGGAAACCATCCACCGATTTAAAATTATTCAGTTGATCCAACGTCGGCGGAACTACTACTCGTGGTGAAAGAAATCAGGGAGAAAAAAAGTTTGGCTCTGATCGATAAGATCATCTTTCCTTTTTTCTTGTCGTGTTTTTGTTTTTTTTAACTCTTCCTCAATGCCGCTGATTTCTGATATGAAAAACTCGTATACAAACCCAAATTCGCCGTTTTCTGATTTCTTAACCGATTTTTCTTCTTCTTTCTTTCCGAGAGATACGCCGAGTTCCTTCCCCTCCCCTTTCATTCAATCAGCATCTATACAGTTTATATAATGACCTTCTTAAAGAGACCCCTGAGGCCTGCCTTTCATGCTTGTCCTCTTTGCTTTCATTCCCAAAGGTTTCTTATGTCCTTCAGGGGTCTCTATGACAATGAATATAAGCAAAATGAATGCCAATATCCTCTCGTTGCCGCTCCATTGAGATACGTGCGGTGGGGAGTCAGATATTCATTAATATATTCTTTATGTTAGGATTAATTATTGCGGTTATTTTACCCAATGTTACTGAATATGCGGGAAATCGGCAAGGTGCCCTGATCTCATGGAAAGAATAAATCGTGCGGCATCCGCACACCATTTATGATTCCATATTCGGGAGTAGCCATAGTATGTGGGATTCATCAATTGTGCGGATATAGAACGACTTGTGCGATAATTGCACGGTCACGCTAGTCAGTTAATTAACATGCCTGTTGAGTTTTTTCCGCTCACGAATAAACTTGTAACGGGAAATTGATAAATGACGGGCTGCCGCAGTTTTGTTGCCACCGCTCATTTCTAAGGCGCTTTCGAGGATTTTCTCTTTGATATCATTCATAATTTTTTCTGTAAGACGTGTATAGTCGAACTCACCGGAGGACATCTGTGGGATAAATTTTTCAATTTCAATCTTCAGGAATTGCTGATTGGGGGTTCCTTTTATTTCCAAAGGAAGATCATCCTGGGTGATGGTGGTAACACCTTTTTGTATAATCATCACCCGCTCAATAATGTTTTTTAACTCCCTCACATTCCCGGGCCAGTGATATGTCTTCAAGAGCTGCTCGGCTTCCTTATTGAATCCTCTCACCTTCTTCCCTAATTTCTTATTAAATTCGTCAATATAATGACGCGCTAAAAGAATCACGTCTTCTCCTCTCTCTCGCAGCGGGGGAATTGTTACGGGAACAACACTGATTCTGTAATAGAGATCTTCACGAAAGGAACCCTGGTTCACCATTTGAGAAAGGTCTCTGTTCGTCGAAAATATGAATCGGACATCGATAGGAATATTCTCCGTGCCTCCCAGTCTTCTGATGTATCCGTTCTCAAGCATTCTTAAAAATTTCACCTGGAGCTGTATGCTCATGTCACCCACTTCGTCCAGCAGCATGGTGCCCCCGTTGGCATACTCCAGGAGGCCTATCTTCCTCTTTTTTGCATCGGTAAACGCTCCCGCCTCATACCCGAAAAGTTCACTTTCCAGGAGAGTTCCCGGAATGGCGGCACAGTTCACATCCACAAAGGATTTCGCATGTCTGTTGCTTTGCCGGTGAATGGCACGGGCTATCAATTCCTTTCCGGTACCACTTTCTCCCTGAACCAGAATATTTGTATTGTGGGAAGCAACTTCTTCAATGACATGAAATATCCCCATCATCTTTTTGGACCTGCCGAGAATATTGTGAAAACCCAACAGCAAATCTTCTCTCTCCTTAAGCTTTTCAACCTCTGTCTTCAGTGTTTTCGCCTCGAATGAGAGAATTGAGTGCATAATCATATTTTCGTAAGAGGTTACGGCATTTTTCACAAGGATATCGAGAATATGGATTTGATCCTGAGAATAACCCCCTGTTCGTTTTGCCAGGTAAAGAGCCCCCTTAAATTTGTCTTTAATATTGAGAGGGAACGCGATTTCTGAAGTACAACCATCATAAACCGGGCTGAAGACAGAAGTATGAGGGTCATTATGGTGAACCATCATGACATTTTCATCTATCGACTGCCTGACAATACTCGAACCGATCTTGTCATCGTATGCCTTTTTCTCTTCAATGAATACTTTGCCCCCTTCAGTAATCAAACATCGATCTTTCTCTATATCAAGGAAATAGATAAGAACCCTGTCCGCCATTGCAATTTTAAGAGCACTCTTGCTGAGAATATCGAGGATGCGGTTGTCAAGAACACGACTTATATTTATCTCAGAAACGGCCTCCTGGAGGATCATCAGCTGACGAATCTTTTCCGCGTTTGTTTCAAAAAGCCTTATGTTGTGAATGACAATGCTCATCTGACTCGCAAAGGTTAAGAAAAGATTTATCTCTTCCGGAAAGAACGTCGTTTCTTTTTTACACCAGGCGGCAATAGTTCCAATCACATCATCACCAATGTTGAGGGGTGCACACACTATCGATCCCTTGTTGTAAATCTTCGTCAGCATACGATCAGTATCGGTGATTCGTGAATCGATCGCCGCATTCTCAATGGCAATCGGTTGTCCGGATTTCGCAACCTTCGTGGAAAGACAATCGTGTTCGTATATATTGAGGGAAACAGAAAATGCCGTTTCCCTCTCTTCCGGGCTGTAATTCTTCACAACCTTTGTTTCCAGGTACTGTTTCGATTCATCAAAAAGACGGATTATTCCCATGTCGAAACCGATCGTTTCAATAACCTCATCCAGAATTTTTGCCAGAATCTGGTCCACGTTAGATGGCGCCGTGAGTAATGAGCTGATGCGAAAAATACTTTCCAGCAACTTGTCTTTATTAAGCAGAGGAATGGCTGATTTTTTCTTGTGAGATCTTTTCCCCATTACCATTTCCGTCATTGGGTCAGATTCTTTATACAGGTGTTACGTTTCTTGTAATACAATACTGAGGGCGGTGGATAATTTTACGGTATCTTCATCAGCTTTTCTCAGCCTCGCACTTACAATCCTCGAAAGATTCAGCAAAATTCTGTAACCCAGTTCATAATCCTTTGCAGCCAGGTTCAGGAAATCATCTTTTTTCATTTCATACATCAGACAGTCCGTCACCGCCTTGATCGTGGCCGTTCTCTTTGATTCCTCGAGAAGAGCTATTTCGCCGAACACGGCATGATGTTTCCCGCTCAATCTTGTGAATACCTTATTTTTCTCAGTGGATTCATCATCCAGATTACCCAGGACGAGACTCTTGGCCACTTCCACCGTCCCGTCCAGGATGATGTACATGGTATCTCCCACATCACCCTCCTGCATGATAATTTCATTTTCGCGAAAAGTCACTTTACGCACTATACTTATCACCTTACCTAACTTGTCATCCGGTAAATCCTTGAACAGTGCGATATCTTTAAGAAACAATACTTCCTCATCCATCATGTGCACCTCACGCATTCACTCTGACTTCGCAAAAGCCCGTTCGCTTACTCAGTGATGCTTCCTGAGAATTCCTTTTGAAAGTATTACCGCATATGTGTCCGCACCAATAATGTAGTTGTCATCAGGATTTATCAAAAACTGCTTTTCTTCCCTCTTGTAATAGAGATCTTTTTTCGATTCTCTGAGTTTTTCCTTGATGAACGTGTCGATAACGGATGTGTCGTCTGACAAAATATCTTCCAGTTTCATCGCCTTTTTTTCCATGAGAAACCCAATGAGAATCGCATGATGTTTTTCCCTATAAAACTCCGACAATTCCTTAAATGTCTTACCGACGAAATTTCTCGGGATATCGACCCTCCACAACTTGTTTGTTTCGCCTAAAGACAATAGATTGGAAAAAATGCTCGGCAGACCGGGAGAGTTGATCGCACTGGCCAGAATTGAGCCAACATGTTCTCCCCTGACAATAATGTCATCGACGTTCGCTCTTCTCAGATGCTGTTTATTCCCGCTATCCAGAATTTCAGCTACCGTTTTCACATTGGGAGCTATAGATTTTACCGTAAGGGCTGCCAGTGTTGTTCTCTCATCACTTCTGTCCCTGGAATGGGTCCCGGAGGTATCAGCCATGATCAGTACAAATTTTGCTTTCACCACATTCGCCCGCATGAGGACATCCTCGTGAACATAATCGCCCCTGAGAAATTTTAAATTATATTTTTTATACTTCAGCTTGAGGGAATCAATGTCGTCGACAGAAAGTTCATTAATGAGAATGATGTGTGTATCTTCCATGGTACCATACGTGGTCAGTCCTGCGAGAACCTCTTCCGTATATTGATTCCAGCCACATATCACGATGTGATCTCTTTCTTTCACCGTTTCCAACCCTTTCCCCTCCTTCATTTTTTTCTCGACAAATATAGAGGCGATGGTTGCCGTAAACAGAGACATTAAGCCGACACCTGCGAATATCAAAATCAATGCAACGATCCTGCCGCCGGGCGTTATGGGATATTTGTCGCCATAGCCAACCGTACCCATAGTCACGACCGCCCACCAGACACCGTCCCATATCGATTGAATATTGGACTCTGTCTTGGCTTGCTCAAAATAAAGCACTCCCATGGAACTGAGAAAAATAACGCTCAGGGTAACCATCCCTAATTGAAAAAAACGTTCTCTGTATAATACCGCAAAAAACTTTATCACCTTCAACACAGGCGACATACACTCACCCTGCTCCAGTCCGGCTGTTTCCTGACACCGGAATATTTCCTCTAATGGTTACGCATATCATGTTTTGTCATATGCATGAAACTGCATGGAAAATGTTGCTCTTCCCTGAGTTATGGAGCGGAGATCTGTCGAATATCCGAACATCGCTCTCAGGGGAACCTTCGCCTTGATCTCACTCACCGCACCTTTAGGAACAACGGCATGAATTTCCCCACGCCTCGCGTTGATATCACCTATCACCTCTCCCATAAATTCACCGGGTGTAATAATATCCACCATCATGATCGGTTCGAGAATCACAGGATCAGCCCGTGACAGCCCTTCTTTGACCGCTGAAGACGCAGCAATTTTATAACCGACCGGTGTGGACTCCCCCTCCTTCAAAGACCATCCCGCAATAAACACTGTCACATCAACCACGGGATAACCGCTGATGATGCCACTGAGCATCGCTTCCTGAACACCCTCTCCTATGGCTTCATACAATTCATCGGGTATTTCCGTTTTCTCTATCTGTTTGACAATTTCGACACCGGTTCCTCTTGCCCTCGGCTCAAGGACCAATCGAACATGACCAAAATGTCTTTTTTCGCCGAGCTCCTTGTCAAACCGCCCTTCAACTTCAACCCTTTTCTGTATCGTCTCTCGATACACTACTCTGGGTTTCCCTACATTCACGTGGGCATTGAACTCCCTTCTCAGCCTGTCAATAAGTATTTCCAGATGAAGTTCTCCCATACCCGAAACCACAGTCTGGGCTGTCTCCTCTTCATACTTCACTCTGATCGTGGGATCCTCTTCAGCAAGCTTGACTAACGCGACTGCCAACTTTTCCTGATCTGCAGGTGTTTTGGCTTCAATAGCCTGGGTTATTACCGGTTCATAAAAGTCTATTGGCTCCAGGAGAATGGGATGAGACTCATCACATATGGAATTGCCCGTAGTGGTTTCTTTGAGCCCCACAACCGCAACGATATCTCCCGCGCCGCACTTATCAATCCTCTCCCTCTTGTTCGCATGCATTTTCAGGAGTCGCGCAATTTTTTCCCTCTTTCTAATGCTCACATTGTAGATGTCATCACCTGCTTTTATGAGTCCTGAATATACCCGGAGATATGTAAGTTTTCTTCCTTCGTCCTGCATCACCTTAAATGCAAGAGCTGCAAGAGGTTCCTTCTCGCTGCTCATCCGTACCTCTTCCTGCATAGTGTGCGGGTTCACACCTCTGACCGGCGGGATGTCCTCCGGTGACGGAAGAAAGCTGACAACCGCATCCAGTACCGGCTGGATACCCCTGTTTTTTAATGCAGCGCCACACATCACAGGTACCGCTTTCAGGGAGATCGTTGCCAGTCTGATCGCCTTCATTATTTCGTTCACCGAAAGTTCCCGTCCCTCAAGATATTTTTCTGCGAGTGTATCATCAAGCTCGGCGAGAGACTCAATCAGTTTTTCCCGGTACCCTTCCGCCGAAGAAACAATATCAGCCGGAATATCCGATAACGTGTAAGACACGCCCAAGGTGCTGTCATCCCACGTGATCAGTTTCCGCTTTATCAGATCCACCACCCCCTGGAAGTATTCACCCTGCCCGTAAGGTATTTGTATGAGAAGCGGTATGGAATTAAATCTTTTTCCCATCGTGTGCACGGTACCGAAAAAGTCTGCACCGATTCTATCGATCTTGTTAATAAAAGCAATCTTGGGAACTCCATGTTTATCCGCCTGATGCCATACTGTCTCGGATTGGGGCTCAACACCGCCGACGGCGCAAAACACAACGAGGGCGCCGTCCAATACCCTCAGCGACCTTTCCACCTCCATGGTAAAGTCCACATGACCCGGTGTATCTATGATGTGTATTTCATGATTTGCCCACGTGCACGTGGTCACCGCGGAGGTAATGGTGATCCCTCGTTCCTGCTCCTGAGGCATCCAGTCCATTGTCGCCTCGCCGTCATGAACCTCTCCCATCTTATACAATTTGCCCGTATAAAAGAGTATACGCTCTGTCACCGTGGTTTTGCCGGCATCTATATGAGCCACAATTCCAATATTCCTTGTCCTTGAAAGCTTTGATCTTGATGCCATGAGCGTATCCAATCAGCAGGGGAGATTCTTCCCGCATTATCCTTCCTTTGCACCCGGAGCAAGCAAGTCCTTATTCATGCCGAAGGGTTGTCTTGTGTTGATATGCCCCTTGATAGATTCCACCTCTTTCCCGGCAACAAGCAATTTCACCATCTTGATCCCGCTGATATTACGGGTAAGAGTATTGGTAAGGGAATAGATGGTAGCCATTTCACTGGCGCTTCCACCGGGGTGAAGCTGGAGAAGATTGCTGTCAAAGCTCACATATGCGATCTGTCTATCCCCGTCTATTCTCACACTTTCCACTGTTACTTTAGCGGGAAAGGTGTTTACCAACTTTCCTTTCGAACCTTCCAAGAGCGCTCTCACGAGCTCTCTAGCCTGGGCTTCTACATTTTCTTCTTTGGGGATGTACCTCTTTTCCGGAACCAAGAAGCGCTCATTCGCATCGGAAAAGTAAAGGATTACCTCCAGCTTTTCCCTCTTTTTCGCGACATCATCCTTTTTGGGAGGGAATATATACTCAAAGAGAACCACAAAGAAAATGATGAGGAAAACGACAACCGATACAACGATCAAGAAAAGGAAGGATTTCTTCATCCTTTTCTTCTTTTCTTTCACCTTTCTCTCCGTTGTCCTTCTCTGTTTCTTTGTGGCCATCTTCAATTCCATTTCTTAGATGGTGGGAAAAGCGGCGATAATGTAGGGTATTTTTCCTGTGGTGTCAAGAAAAGAACGTGGACAGGCTCACGTAGAAACAGCGTGAAAAATGAAGATGTTGCTTATATCTATCTCTGAATATTTATGACAATCATCACTGTTCAGTCACACAATCACTCGACCCGATTCCTATTCGGTCTTGCTGCACCCGTTTACCCACCAGTCGCTCTTATCCTTGAACCACCATTGAGAAGAGTCTGTGGTGATGATACTTTCCGCCAACATTTTCGCAGTCTCAGTATGAAGACGCTTGATCGCAAAGTCAATCCATTCCCGGCTGTATTTATTCCCGAGATCTTCGTACTCCTTGAGCTGCAGGATCAGAGAGAGCTGGTCGGCATCATGTGCAAGAAGAGATTCTTTCGTCTCCTTTTCATTAAACTCACTCACTGCAGACTTGATCTCATCACCAAAAAACAAGGTCTCCGTAAGCTCCCCCACAGCTTTTCCCTCATTGACGGTTACATATTTTTTATACATATAATTCACGTCACCCGTTCTCGCTTCATGGAGATCATGAACAAGGCACATCCTGAGCACTCTTAATTCATCCACATCGCGTTCAAGTTTTGTTAACACATATCCGATAAACATCGTCCTGAGGATGTGCTCGGCCACCGATTCACAGCCGGAACCCAAAAATCGAAAGCCCGTTCTGGGCGTTCTCTTCAACATTCCAACTTCAAACAAAAAATTTGCGATATCCTGCATATTATTCCTTTTTAAGTATTTTTATTCTGTTGGCCATCATTTCGGAGATTCTTTTTATTTGCATCTGAAGCGATGCAACACCTTCCGGCTTCATGGTCACTATTTTATCCAGCTGTGCCTTCCAATATTCGAGCACCAATCTCTCATTGTTTTTCAACTTTTTATCGAACCGCTCTTGCATTTCTCTAATGAAGGCGGCGCTTTCCCCTTTATCCGCCATTACCAGGTCTCCTCCAATCAATTGAATCTGAAATAATGAGAGACTTTCATTTTTCATCCGTTTACTTGCGTTTCCTTCTACCACTGCCTTAGAAAAAATGAAACTCATTATTTTATACACTCCCGTGAGCACAAAAAATGTGAATAAAACACATCTGCGAAAATTCATAACCACGTCATATATCCTTTGCGAACACAAATTTCCCCTGCCGCATAATCTCATATCATCAAATTTCACTTTGCACACACAAAGATATTGTGCTAAGTTAACTCGCCAAAAAGATTATATAACCTGATAAAATAAAACTCCTTCTACAGCGTCACATCGATGCATTTTGTTCATGGAGTTACTATTATGGCACCTCTCTATTACAGGAATTTCTCCATAATCCTCTTCTGTATCTGTGTCTCGATCCTCACCCCTCAACATATCCTCGCACAAAAGGAAGACACCGCCCATCTACTGCTTAAAAAAACCGCTGTTTCTCCCGGAAAAACCCGCAGTTATGTAGTAAAAAAGGGGGAGTGGATATTTGAAATAATGCGGAAAGAAGCGGGAATTACATCACATAGATTTTCAATAATAAAAAAACTCAATCCTACCTTAAAAAATGTGCATAAAATATACCCGGGGCAGGTGTTAATTCTCCCCGAAATAGAACCTCCCGCAAGGGAAGATACCTCCTTAGGAACAGACTATTTCATCCAAAAGGGAGATTCGATAACCCGTGTTGCAACCCGGCATTTAAAGGTAACGTCAAAGGATATAATCAAGACGGTGAATGCAATCAAGCGGCTAAATCCGAATATTAAAAACTACGATAAAATCTATCCGGGACAGGTTTTGCATTTACCCAGAAAATCAATCGTGATCACGAAACAGGCAGACCAGCCCGGAAAAACTGAGGAGACCGTACCCGAAAAAGAACCAAAAGAAAAAAAAGCATCACTTCCCGAAGCGAGCCTTGCTCTCGTAAGCTCAATCATTACTCAAATGAACGGGTCTCTTGTGAGAACCGGTTCTTATTATATTCCCCTCCCGCAGATGGGCCAGGTGACAATCGACTGCACCGCGATACCGGTCGCCGAACTTGATGATGGAAGCACGATTCTGATCGATTTTTTTGATCGAATACCGGAGTCCCTCAAACAAATGATCCAGAGTAACTGGAAAAACTATCGAGCCATAAAGGTGAGCAGCGAGGGGGACAGTACCGCAACGATTATGAATAAGATTATAGGTGCCTCAAATTCGTATACCATGACAAAAGCTGAAAAACCGTTGGTCATCGGCGATACCCCCCCTGTTTCGATTTCTATTGACTGGCTCATTACAAAGAAACCATCGCCAGAGACCAAACCCTTTTCTCAAGCGCTTTCCTTTGTTTCTGGCGATTCACAATTGCTTCCCGGACCTGTGATTCACTATGCGAACAGAAAGGGATTCATCATTACGGAAATCATGAATAACCGCAGTGTGGCGAGAGCAGCGGACGAAAAATCGACAGCGCCCGATATCACGATTCTGAATGCCGCTACCAATATTGATTTCGTTCGCCTACTCCTCACTAAGTTCGGGTATTCTCCCTCAAGGGACGTGGAAATCGGGATATTCGATACCGCAAAGGATGGTTTCAACGTTTCCGTGAGAACTGACATCCTGGTAAAGAAAGGAGAAAGGCAGATATTGATCTTTTCAAGAAAAATTCCTCAACAATTCATTGATAATCTGAAAAGCAAAGGCACGGATGTCTTTTTCATTGAGGAAGGAGAAAGTCGTAAAACCGTCATCGAAAAGGCACTCTCGGCGGTGAACACTCCTTTTTCATTCGGCAATTTCTCATTCTCAATTCCGGAAAAAACCGCACACCCAAGATGCGCCATCAACTTCTCCGCCTTTAAAATCACACAGGATAAAGAGAATTTGTATCTCATAGACTTCGATATGGACCGTGAAATATATGGACTGCTCAACGGCAGATGGGAGGTGAAAGCAGCCAGGTATTGAAAGTAAAAGGAATAGCCCTATTTTCCGGTGGACTGGATAGTATCTTAGCCGTAAAAGTTATTCAGCAACAGGGTATCGATGTTATGGGGGTTACATACGAAACCCCCTTTTTTAGTTCCCGGAATGCAAAGATCGCCGCAGAAAAGATATCACTTCCCCTCAGTACAATGGATATTACAGGGGTGTATCTCGAGATGTTGAAAGCGCCCCGCTACGGCTACGGGAAAAACATGAACCCCTGTATCGATTGCCACACCATGATGTTGACATTTACCGGCAAGATCATGGAAGAGTCGGGGGCAGACTTCATTTTTACGGGAGAAGTCCTTGGTCAACGTCCCATGTCCCAGAACAGGCAGTCTCTCCATATTGTCGCAAAGAACTCGGGGTATCATGAATACATCCTCCGTCCCCTGAGCGCCAGACTTCTCCCGGAGACGAAACCTGAAATTGAAGGAAAAGTGGATCGTCAGCAGCTTTTAGCCCTCAGGGGGAAAGGGAGAAAAGGACAGATCGAGCTGGCACGATACTACGGGATAAGCAGTTATACCGCTCCCGCGGGCGGCTGTCTGCTCACAGATCCCGGGTTTTCCAAAAGGCTCCGTGATCTCTTCACACACGCAAAGAATTTCAGCATCAGGGACATTGAGCTGCTCAAATACGGGAGACATTTCCGCATCGATGAAAATACCAAGATAATAGTAGGACGAAACAGCACCGACAACCGGGCACTGATGAACCTTGCTCACGACAAAGACTCTGTGATACACATCCCCCAGATCCCTGGACCAATCACTTTAATACCGAACAGCTGTGATGATTCCACTCTGGATTACGGTGCTTCGCTGTGCGCTCTTTACAGCGACGCCCCCAAAGACAGGGAGGTAGATGCCATCTGCAGAACCGGAAATACGATCAGGCATATCCGGATTAAACCTTTCCGTAAAGAAGATGCCGAGAACCGGATGCTATAATCTCTTTACTGCTTTTTTCCGGCTGGGATTGACCTCATTTGGGGGACCGGCCATGGTGGCTTACATTCGCGAGCTCTCCGTAGTCCGCAAGAAATGGCTTGATGAAGAATCCTTCAAACACGGGGTATCTCTCTGTCAGGCGATCCCCGGTGCGACCGCCATGCAAATGGCTGGATACGTGGGATTGCAAATTCGGGGATTGAAAGGAGCGTTTGTATCATTTGCGGGATTCGGCCTTCCCGCTTTTCTCTTTATGACCTTTCTGGCTGCTCTCTACAGCAGATATCATATCCTTCCCGAGGTCAAATCAATTTTCAACGGGCTTCAGGTCATTGTCACGGCGATCGTCCTGAATGCCACCTATTCATTCGGCAAAGGCAGTGTCACGAGTATCACCGGTCTTCTTATCGTTCTTTTCTCGGCCGCCCTGTTCTTTGCGGGCGTAACACCCTTTCTCATTATACTGATGGCCGCTTTTATCAATATTGTTATTGACCGGAATCGTCCGGAATCGCACGCCACTTCAGCCTTCGAGCCCTTCAACAAATTTCAATTGTGTAAGGGACCACTCACCATTTTTTTGTTCGGTACCTTTTTCGGTGTACTCATATACTTCCTGAATACCGATCTTTTCTCACTTGCAGTCATCATGGCCAAGATCGACCTCTTCGCCTTTGGTGGCGGATTTTCCGCACTCCCTCTGATGTTTCATGAAATTGTCACGGTAAAGGCATGGCTGAGTGACCAGACGTTTATGGATGGGATCGCCCTCGGCCAGGTGACTCCCGGCCCCATCGTGATTACCGCGGCCTTCGTAGGGTATCTCGTGCAGGGGCTGGCAGGGGCTGTGACAGCCACATTGGCAATTTTCACGCCTTCATTCTTCATGCTCGTTGCTCTTGCTCCCCTGTACGAGCGAATGAAAGGGTCACCCCGCTTCCTTACGGCTACACAGGGTATCCTTTCCTCATTCGTCGGACTCCTGATCTACATCAGCATTCAATTCGCCATGCTCGTACCGTGGGACATTATCAGAATTTCCACGGTAATTGCCGCTCTCATCGCATTGCTCGGAAAAGTTGATCTGCAGTATGTTGTACTCGCAGGAGCGTGCATCTCTCTCTTTATTTTCTGACAGCAAAGATTACAAAGATCCGTTTCCCCCAAAGCGTCCGATAATAATTCAGATCATATGTGTATCGCATCTCATGTTCATGATTGCGGCAGATGCTGGGGTCTCAGCAAATCCTGAACGTTCTTTACCGGATTAAACGTCTCAATGGGAACCTCCACAAAAACAGTGATCCAGTCAGCCATGGAACCATTCCATAGACCGGGAAATTCCAGGGCTTTGATATCACTGCCTCTCTCAGATTTTTTCGAGATACAATGGGCATCCCGATCAACGAAGTCTTGCAGATTGAATTTTCGGGATCTGAAATCTCTGACCCCACAGGCTAAATCAACAGGATTGAAATGGGTTGAAGATGCCCATATTTTACGTTGCTGTTCCGAATCAGAATCTATCTGAGATTCCTCCACTATCTGGAGGGACTGCGTTCCATCTTCCTCATCCACCCAAAACGGTCCGCCTCCCGGCTCTCCTTCGTTCCTGACCATACCGCACACACGGATAGGTCTGTTCAGTTTTCTATAGATAAAATGGCATTTATCCCTGAGGGAAAAACCGGCAAACTCCGGTGGGAAAACCATGTACAGACGCTTTTCACAAAATGTTGACATGTCCAGCACGGTATCTTCATCAACCATCCCTGAAGCCAACAGATCCAGATACCTGAAAATCTCTTTCTGAAGCTGAACAAGCAAGCCTGCCAGGAGTTTTTTGTATATTACGGTAATATGTTTCAATCCGTCCGGGACAACATTATCGATATTCTTTACTAAAATGATATCACCATCAATCCCGTCCAGATTTTCAAGAAGTGCCCCGTGTCCACCGGGGCGAAACACAAGTTGACCCTGCGGATCGCGAAAAGGCACGTTATCACTGCTCACCGCGATGGTATTTGTGGAAGACCGCTGTGTAGAAAAAGCAAGATCGAACGTCACACCGTACTTGTCCTCATACACACCTTTCACCTCGGACACATGGAGTATCACCATATTTAAATGTTCTTCCGATACAGTGAAGTGGATCCGGCACACATTATTGATATCCCGCGCATAGTGCACCGCTTCCACGATATGCTCCTGCAGGGAAGTCCTGCTGCCTTCCGGATATCGATGAAATTTCAAGAGCGCTTTGGGAAGGCTGCCATAGTTCAAACCCCTTGACGTGATAATATAGCTTATCAGTTCAACCAATCTTCTGGATTCGATCAGATCCTCGATATCTTGACCATCACGGGATATGATATCCTTTAAGTCCCCAAAAAAAGCATATATTTTTAAGTCACCAAAGAATTTTTCGCCTTCATCTGCAGATTCGAAACCTCCATGTTCGATGCATTTATGCCAGTCTCTGAACATGCGAGACGCCGCTCCCGAAGCGGGAACAAACTTCAGCACCCTCCCACCACCGGCTGCCTCATCGTACAGCTCTACAATAGAATCAATATCCCGTTTTTTAAGCGTTTCGATACCATCGCTGATTGTACATGGTCTGTTCAGCCTGACCGGAGATACTCCTCTCCGGAAAATTTCGATCTGTTCCCTCACCCTTTCAACGGTAAGTCCCTCTGATTCAATTTGTCTTATATCCGCGTCAGTAAATAACACTCCCGTCAAGTTTAAATCCTCCCTTTCGCCGAAATGGCGCCATCAGTTCCACTAAACACCTCTTTTTTACACACTAAAAAAGGTGCCCTTGATTCCTGCACAAAATAAGAGCACCTCTTCCGAACTTCGCAATGATCCTACTGATAACGATCCAAGTGTATACTATTTTTTTTTGATTTTTTTTGTCTCGTTCCTGCGCAGCGTGTTCTTTTCTCTTAACAGCCGCGAGATATTTTTTTGTCTTCTGGAAATTCTTTTCTTCGTCACCGAAGACCCTTGCCTCTATGGAATTGTAAAAATTTTTTTATATCACCCTCAACGATGAAGGAACAGTCGTGATATTGGGAAAAACGTCCTATTCTTTTATGTAAAACTGCAATTTGAGACCAGCGGTTTCCACAATGTCACCATCTTTAAGATCGTATCGATGATTTACGTCCTGACCGTTGACCTTTAACGATTTTCCGCTGGCGGGTGTGATAAAATAACCTTCCTTTCGCCTGTTGACGAGAGCAGCAATCTTGGGAGCAAAAAATCCCTTCAGATGTATCGCCGCATTATCCTCCTTGCCAATAGTGGTGACCCTTTCTTTAAGCAGATAATCCTTCTTGTCCGTCGTTCCCTCAATGACGATGAAGCCACCGAGGGCGTCAGGTTTTTCTTTATCCGCAGATGCCAAAATTTTCTTTTGATCGTCCGGTGCTATGACCATGGTCTCGTCCATCGACCGGCCCCTGACAGCAAAACTCTTCGTATCCGTATCTCTGATTTTATCCGATATGACTTCCATGGTGTGTACGCCGATAAGGACAACATCTCCATTGAATAACTCGCTCTTAAAAATTTTCTGACCATTCACATACGTTCCGTTGAGACTGTTCGTGTCCTCGATGAATATCGAGTCTCCCTCCTTGGTAATCTGAGCATGGCGGCTCGACACAGCCTGATTATCGATAACAATATCATTCTCCGCCTTTCTCCCGATTGACATTACTTCCTTATCAAGCAGTATCTCTTTCACCACGGCTTCTTTGAATTTGAGCATAAGTTTCGCCATACATTACCTCCTCAACCATTCCTTCAGTTTCAAGAAATAGGACAACCAGCTTTTTTGTACTATATATCCTATAATTACCGTCACATTATCTTTCCCACCGTTCTTATTGGCCGCATCGATCAGTCTGCCGCATGCCTCAACAGGGTTTGCCGTCGATATCACGGCAGACAGGATTTCATCATCGGAGACCATTGTATTGAGACCGTCAGTACAGAGTATCAAAATATCATTCCTCGCCAGAGTGAGTTCGTCAAAATCCACCTCGACGTCGTGACTCACGCCAAGCGCCCTGGTGAGAATATTCCTCATCTCGGATTTTTCCGCCTCATCTTTCGTCAATAATTCCCGCCGGACCTGTTCATACACCACCGAATGATCATCCGTCAACCGCTCTATACCGCCCGCCCTTACCAGATACACCCTGCTATCTCCCACGTGGGCGATGCTCAGTCTGTTTCCGTTCAGCAGTACCGCGGCTACAGTGGTTCCCATCCCCTTCCATTGCGGATTACTGCTTGCAGCTTCGTATATCGCCTTGTTCGCAAGCTGCACCGCCGAACCTATGTGGTTCGTCTCCTCAGAGTATTCTTCGCGGTATTTGCCGACCTGTACCTCACGCCCCTCCTTTATCCCGCCAAAATAGTCCCTGATAATATCAATGGCTATCTTGCTGGCGATTTCGCCGGATGCATGACCGCCCATACCGTCTGCGACAACAAGAAGTCCTCTCTTTTCATCAATATAAAAATTATCTTCGTTATTCGTTCTTACAATTCCCTTATCTGTTTTACCGCCTACAATAATTTCCACTGGTATCCCCTACGCATTTATACATTCAGACAGGTCCCGAACAAGTTCCTTGCCGTGCTGGTATCGTGCCTCTCTGTCTTTGGCGAGAAGCTTCTCAATAATTTCGACGCATCGTTCAGGCATCTCGGGCGCCAGCTCTCTGAGTGAGACGGGTGAAGCTGTCGTGATATTGAACATAAGGGTCGCGATACTCTCGCCCTGAAACGGTTTTTCTCCCGTGAGAAGTTCGTAAAACACGACACCGAGCGAAAAGAGATCGGAACGGCCGTCTACCTTCTGCCCCGCAATCTGTTCCGGCGACATATAACTCGGAGTGCCAAGAATCACCCCCGTCTGGGTCTTGGAAGAGGTCATTACCCTTGCGATACCGAAATCTGTTACTTTCACCTCTCCACTCTTCAGGATCATAATGTTTGCAGGTTTGATATCCCTGTGGACAACCCCGTTACTGTGGGCATAATCCAGGGCATGGGCGACCGAAGAGATGAGCTTCATCACTTCGGTGGAAGATAATAGATTGCCCTTATTACAGTATTTCGCAAGGTCTGATCCATCAAGAAGCTCCATAGCCATATACGCAAGATCGTAATCCTCGCCCACGTCGTAAATAGTAACGATATTGGGGTGGGACAGCTTTCCCGCAGCCTCTGCTTCCCTGAAGAACCTCTTCTTTACTTCTGCGAGCTGCTCCTCATCCACGTCCTCGTATCGCAATGTCTTTATTGCCACCTCTCTGTTAATCTTGGGGTCCTTTCCTAAGTACACCGTCCCCATGGCACCACGCCCCAGCTCCTTGACAATCTCATAGCGGCCGAGGGTTGGTTTTGTTTCAGCACTGTCCATGAGCACTGTTGCATCTTTCTTCGCTCCCCCTAAACCGAAGATCATGGTTTCACCCGCAACCTTCAGTTTCTTGGCCCGCCCCTCAACATCCTTGAATACTCCGGCCTGCGCAATGTGTTCATACACCGCAACAGCTTTATTAAACATTCTCTTTCTTTCAAAGTCGAGGCCGAGATTGTAGAGCAGCTCTTTCACGGATTCGTCTTCAATGGGGCACTTCCTGAACTTCTCAAAGGCCATGTCCAGCATACCCTGCCCCTGGAAAGAGAGACCCAGCATCTTATTCGTCTCCACACTGTCCGCCTCGATGCGCTCTTTCGCCCTTTCCGTAAAGAAGTACCCTTTGGTGACTATGATCGTATACCCGAACAGGAGAAGAAGCGAGGGATAGATAACCTTTATCCAGTATCCGTGATTCACCAACAGATACATCCCGGCCCCAATCCATACGAGAAGAAGAACGACGGAGGCAACGGAACTTATCTTCGCTTTCAGTCTTGGAATGGCCAAAGCTAAAAATAAGCCAAAGAAGACTATCACACCGGTTTCCAGGGGGAAAGCCCACTCAGGACGCACCACAGGATTTCTGTGAATGATATTGTCGACGACGTTTGCAATAATCCCCCATGACGGGACATTGGGTCCTATGGGTGTGACCTGCATTGATCCGAGTCCTATGGCGCTTTGAGAAATGATTACAATCTTATTCTTAAAAGCCTCCGTGGGAACTTTATTGCTCACCACTTCATAGAAAGGAAAATACGGGAAACTCTTGCTGTAACTGATAAGCATCCTGGCACTCTCGGAAATGGGAATGCTGATATCACCTATCTTAAGCCCCTTCGACACATTGATATCTTTTATATCGTAGTTCAAATATTTTAAGGTTAATTGCAGGCCAAAAGACGGATACATCCTTCCCTGATAACGTATCAGCAAAGGCTCACTCCTTACTGTTCCGTCGGAATCGGGAATGACGTTGATATGACCCAATGCCAGTGCCTTTGCCGCAAAATCGGGAATGGGAGGAATGATTTCCCGCGCTGACACAGTTTTTTCGCTCGCGGATACGGGCGAAGAATTCAGCGCTAAGTACTCGGGCACCTGAGCAGCACCAGCATCGATGGAACTCCCGAGAATAAAGACGACAGGAAGTACCACTCTCTTTGTTTCACTTATAGATGATGAGAGGATGGCATCGTTGTCCAGCTTTTTCTCCGCTTCCTTCAGAATCCCATGGATACCGCTTACCTGCCTGTTTTTCATAAAACCGGGATCGTCCTCTATGTTCTTGATAATATCGCGCACTTCCATCAATCCCTGGTTAAAATCTGCCTCCGAGTAAATGATATTTACCCCTACCACCTTCGCTTCGTACCTGTGCAGCAGTTCAATCATATGGGCGACATATCCCCGGGGCCATGGCCACCGCCCCATACTGGCAATACTATCATCATCTATCCCCACGACAACTATCGGGGCATTTGATACCCTGTCTCTCAGATTCGTAGCCGCATCGTACATCTTGTATTCCAGAAACTCCGTCGGAGTCCACTCGAAATAAAAACCGCCAAACGTGAGCAACGTGAGTATGACTCCAATTATGATGTCAGAAATATTCAACTTTGCTAATCTCTTCATTTTCCCTCCCTTCAATAACTCGCCAGGGAACACATGCCAACTCTCACTTCCCTCTGGGACGCGACAAGGTGAAAGGGCATATATTTACCTCTCCGTAACGCTTCTGCCCCGGTTGAACACGTCATGTAATCACCGCCCACGAAGACAAACTGTATATAAATCCCGGAGAGGTTTAATATAAGTAATGTTTTATATTATCAGTAATTTCAGTCAAATTCTACAAAATAATTACACAAAAAAGAAGAATTCCAGAGGATTTCTCACACGATCGACAAGGAGAGAAAATAAAGGCACTCATGAGATGTTTCAGACGCTCTCTTCCACAGGCAGAATGAACCCCTTCACTCCGGCCCTCGGATGTTCCTTCTTCAATCGCCTGATCACGTCATATACCACGGGAACGTCATTGTCGTGCGCAGCAATGAAGAGCACATTATTTTTGCCCGGCCAGCAGTGTGTTCCCAGCTTCGGTTCCGCTTCAATTCCCTCGCCGCGCGCCTCTTCCATTTTCGTATATGCCCTGATACCGGATTGTTTGAACGCGGCAATGACATCATAGTCCGCTGCTTCACAATACACAATAAGAAACATTTTCATCGGTACTTGTCTCCGAAATTCTCGCGGGAGCGCAGAACATTCCTTAAGGCCTCAGATACAAAAGCGGTAAATCGACCCTTCAGGACACAGGTGCTTCGTCTTCCTTTGTTTTCTTCCATCCCAATATTCTGAATTTTTTACTCCGTTTGATCATTTCCTGCCAGTCGTCAAAAAGATCATAGGCTGCAGGGACGACGACGAGTGTAAGAAAGAGCGAGGTGAGCAATCCTCCGATGACCGCAATGCCCATGGGCGATCGTGTTTCCGCGCCCTCACCCAGACCGACCGCCACGGGGAGCATTCCGAAAATCATCGCGAACGTCGTCATGAGAATAGGCCTCAACCTTACCGGCCCGGCTTGCAGAATGGCTTCCCTCCTTGTCATACCCCTCTCTCTGAGAGTGTTGGTATAATCCACCAGCAGTATCGCATTCTTTTTCACCAGTCCCATAAGAAGAATGAGGCCGATAAAACTGAATATATTGAGTGTTTTTCCTGTGAGTATCAGAAAACCGAAAGCACCGATGAAGGATAAAGGCATGGAAAGAAGCACCGTAAACGGATGGATGAAACTCTCGAACTGAGAGGCCAACACCATGTACGCCATGATAACGCCAAGGATAAGAGCAAACATCAGATACTGAAAGGATTCGGCCATGGTGTCTGCCATTCCCTTATATTTCGGTGTGTATTCCGGTGTGAGCACATTGGCCGCTATCGCGTCGAGCTCTCCTTTGGCCTGCCCGAGAGGCTTTTTCTCCAGACCCGCAAAGACGGTGATCGCCCTCTGTCGATCCACCCTGTTGATGATGTTGGGACCGCCGCCCTCTTTGATACTGACGACATTCGCAAGGTCAACGAGTCTTCCATCTCTTGCCCTCACATAGAGCCTCCCCACATCGTCCGGATTCATCCTGCTTTCCGGATTCAGTCTGACCCTCACGTCGTATCGCCTCCCCCGCGCTTCATCTTTGTACTTGGTCACGTCAACTTCACCGCTGATGAGAAGGTTCACGGCTTCCGCAACGGTCGCAACATTCAATCCAAGGTCAGCCGCTTTATCTCTGTCGATGAAGACCTTCAGCTCCGGCTTACCTGCCTCAAGAGAAGTATCCACATCCACAACACCGGGTAATTGCGAAAATTCAGCGACGATCTGTCTCGTATAATTCTGAAGTACCCCCAAATCCGGTCCGCGAACGCTGTACTGAATCGGCACGGTTCTCACGCCGCCACCTATGAGAGACACATTTTCCGCCGATGATTTAAGACCCGGAATCTGCTTTAACTTCCTCCGCAGCTCCGTCATGATCTGATCCTGACTTTTCTTTCTCTCTCTTTTGCTCTTGAGGGTTGTAAAAAAAACGGCTTTGTTGATCTCCTGTGTGCGACCGTACCCGAGGGAGTAGTAATATGCCTTGACTTCTGGAAATTCCTTCAAGGCATCCTCGGCCTTTCTGAAAAGTTCATCTGCCATGTCGATGGAGTAATCGATCGGAGCCTCCAAACGCACGATAAACTGGCTCTGATCCTCCGGAGGTACGAGTTCCTTTCCCATAAACCTGGTCATAAAAAGACTGACAATAAAGATGATGAGGGCCGCAATGAGTACCATATTGCGATGCTGAAGCGATACTCCCAGAAGCTCTCTGTATGTCCGTTCTATTCCTTTATATATTCCTTCAATGAAATCTCCCATCCTGTAAACGAAAGCGAATCGACCTGTGCGAACCCCGTGTTCTGCAGTTTTCTTATCATGCGGCTTCAACATGATCGATGCCATCATGGGAGTCAACGTGAAGGACACAATGAGAGACACCATCACCGCAAAGACTACCGTGTATGCAAACTGTAGGAAAAATCTTCCTATGATCCCCTTCATAAATGCCACAGGGAGAAAAATGGCGACTATGGCAAAAGTAGTCGCCATCACGGCGAGACCGATTTCAGAGGTGGCGAAAGATGCTGCTTCCCTGGGTGCCATTCCCTCCTCGATGTGACGGTGGATATTTTCGATGACGATAATGGCATCATCAATAAGAATTCCAACCGAGAGGGAAAGGGCCAGCATGGTCATATTGTTAAAGGTAAATTGAGAGAACTTGATGAGGGTAAACGTGGCAATGACAGACACGGGGAGCGCGATCGCACTGATGAGGGTTGTCCTGATATTCCTGAGGAAAAGAAAAACTGCGACAACAGCCAAAAAGCCTCCCATGATCAGGTGATGTTGCACCTCATTGATGGAGCGCTTGATGAACGTCGACTGGTCAAAGGCGATATTGATGTTCATTCCCGGAGGCAAAGTTTTTCTAATTTTTTCTATCTCCTTCTTTACCCTCTCAATCACCTCGACCGTGTTTGTACCGGACTGCTTCTGGATGCCCATGCCTACGGCAGGAACGCCATTAAACCGTGCGAGGGAGCGCCTCTCCTCCATTCCATCTTCTGCTCTCCCCACATCCCTGATACGTACAGGAGCACCTTTGTAATACGCCACAATCAAATCATTGAAATCGGATACCTGGGGAAACTCGCCTTTGATCTTTACCGAATATTCCTTGGAAGCACTTTCAATACGCCCTCCCGGCAATTCCACGTTTTCACGCTGGAGCGCCTGTGAAATATCACTCGGCGCTATCTCATAAGCCCTCAACCTGTCCGGATCAAGCCATATCCTCACCTGCCTGAGTCTCAATCCCCCCATCCTGATGGCACCTACATCGGGAATTTTCTGAAGCTGTACCTTCAGGATCTCATCAACGTAGGTAGAAAGATCCCGCACCGGCATATTACCACTGAGATTAATCCACAGTACCGGATTGGCGTCCGGATCAACTTTTTCAATAACCGGTTCATAGATGTCCGTTGGTAATTTCGAGCGAATCGTCGAAACCTTCTCCCTCACGTCCTGCACGGCGAGATCAATATCCCTCTCCAAGACAAACTCCACCGAAACAATAGATGTCCCTTCAACACTCTGCGAAGTGATCGTCTTCACGCCATTGATGGTATTCACCACCTCTTCGATCTTGTCGGTTACGTCAATGTCCATAACCTCAGGACTTGCTCCCTTGAGTTTCGTCGTGATGTTGACGATGGGGAAATCAACTTTGGGGTAGAGATCCACGCCAATATCCGGGTAGCTGACAATCCCCAGAACGATAAGGGCCATGATGAACATGGTGGCAAAAACGGGGCGTTTTATGGAGGTATCAGCGAGCCACATGAATCTTCACCCCTTCGGAGAGATTATTCTGACCGACAACGACAACCATCTCCCCTTTCTGGAGACCTTCCACAATCTCCATATACTCCCCATACTTGCTTCCAATCTTCACCAGCCTCTCCCGTGCCCTATCTCCTTCTGCAACAAAGATCTTCATGTTTGTGTTGTCATAAAGAATTGCCGTCACAGGTACCACGACAACATCCTTGGCTTGGCCGGTATAGAGAGTTACCTTGGCAAAAAGGCCTGGTTTAAGACTATTATCATGATTGGGAACCAGTGCTTCCACCTGGAGACTGCGGGTTCTCTCATCAAGACTCGGGTAGATTGTACTCACACGCCCCTTGAATTCTCTTCCCGGATAGGTATCGACCTTTAACGACACATCCTGTCCTGCTCTCAACTTTCTCACCTCTTTCTCCGGAACTGTAAAACTCAGCTTAATCGGGTCCGATTGAATAATCCATAAGAGAGGCGTTCCGTTCCTGACATAGTCGCCTACATTCACCTTTTTTTCTTTCACGAGTCCGCGCATGGGAGAATAGATTTTCGTTTTTGCCAATTTTTCTCTCGCAAGTTCCAGTGTCGCCTTTGCCCTGTCCAGATCTCCCTCCGCAAGTTCCTTTCGTGCCGAAATATCATCGAACTGTTGCTTCGTCACAAGTTCCTCTTTGTAGAGAGCCGCCTTCCTTTCATATTCAAGCTTTGCGTTTGCAAGACTTGCCTCCGACTGTCTCAGGGCCGCCTGGGATCTCTGTACTTCAAGCCGGTAATCCGTTTCATTAATTTCGGCAACGACCATTCCCTTTGAAACCCACGAACCTTCTATAACCTTGATGCTTTTTACTATTCCATCCACTTCTGAGCTCAGGATAACCTCTTCATATGGTTTCAGGGTGCCGATCGTCTCAATGAAAGGCCTGAGTGACTGACTCTCCGCATTCCAGACCTTCACGTTCATCACCCTCTCCTCAACGTTCTTCGCCTCATTTCCTTTGCACCCGAAATTCGCTACGCCAAAAAAGAGAATACAAAGAACCGCGAAGAGGATACTGAGTGTGGATGCACGCTCTCCAGTGACCCGTCCTGATAGCAGTCGTTTCCTTAACATGAACCTTCTCCCCAACGATATGAATCTCTCGAAAAATTGTTCCTAACACAACACTCAATTCCTTTATCCCGCCACTTCATGATTCACCTTCCATGACCGACTTCAGAAGTATTCCTGTAGCCTTCTTCATTCTTAAAACGGCTATCTGATAGTTGTACATGGCCTCCGACATCTGTCGTTCCGCCGAGACCAGCAATGTATTCGCATCCATCACGTCGATGCTGTTCGCAAGCCCGAATTCAAATTGTTTCGAAACGGCGTTGTAGTTGTCCCGTGCAAAAATGAGCTGATCCTCGAGAAACTTAAGGATGCCCTTCTGCGTCGCAATATCCAGATAGGCACTCTGAACTTCTATTCCGACGGACTTCTTATAATCCTCGTAGAGAAGAGAGGATTGCCTCTCTCTCGCCTTCGCCTCTCTGACTTCTGCCCTTCTCAGGCCTCCCTCAAAGAATGGGAAGTTCAATGAGAGGAGGCCATAACTGCTCTCCTTCACCAGATTCGGTGTTTCCGGCGACTGATCCGATGATGCATATACCCCCGAGATGGCCAGACTCGGCCAGTACGCCCCTTGGGTGAACCGAACCTGCTTTTCGGCGATATTCTTCTGTATCTCAAGGCTTTTAAGATCCGATCTTTTTAATAATGCCATATCATTGAGTGAAGATACAGAAAGGATTTTTACTTCTTCAGCCGATGCTTCCTTAAGCTGATAATTTTCTCCAATCCCTACAATTCTTGAGAGAAGAGATCTGGCCAGTTCCAGGAGATTCTTTGCCTTCACATAATCCGACCGTGCACCGGAGAGTTCTCCTTCGGCCCTCAGAAGTACCGTTTTGGTTACCTCACCAACTTTTAGCCTCTTTTGCGCCGCATTTCTGTGCTTGGTAAGCCTCTCAAGATTTGCCTCGGCGATATCAAGGGCTTTTTTCGCCTTTAAGACATCGTAATAGGCGTTCGCCACCTGAAATAGGTACTCCTCCCGGACAGCATAAAGATCGTATCGGCTTTTGACAATGTTCTCTCTGGCAATACTCAGCGCAGTGAACTCCCGTCCACTTAACGAAAGTGATTCATCCGCTCTTAAACCCCAGGAAGACGCTTTATCCGGCTGAATAAGCGTGCGCGTCATATTGTATTTATCCTCAGAATATTTCGTGTAGCTGCCGAAGGCCGAGAGTTTTGGCAACAGCAACGAGATGGCTTTGTCGCCGCCTGTTTCAGATATATACAGGTTTTCTTCCGAGAGTTTGATCTTCTCCGCACGTTCCAGGGCGATGCGATATAAATCGCCGAGGGAATACTCTTCCGCAAAAAGGCATACCGGTTCCATCATCAGGGAAAAGAGTAAAAGAATACATACAAAAAAAGAAAAACGCGCGATTAACATTGCGGCACCTCCGCTCTCACTCCATTCATGAAAATATCCAGAGCACACCCCACCCGCGAACTCAAAGGAGCTTCCTGATTCGTAAGCATCCAGTCGTATATAAATACACGGACGATCCCGAAAAGAACACACGCCATCACCCGCGGTTCCACCGCTTTTATCAATCTCTCCTCAATACCGATTCGCATAATATTTTCAATAAACGCGATATGATTCAAATAATCGGCGATCATCTTATCTCTCAAGATGGTTTTCCCTTTCGAAAGTGTCGCACCCTCGCCCCGAATGAAGAGATTGCAAAAATCGACGTTATTTTCAACAAAGTAAAAATGTGTGCTCACAAGGTTTTCAATCTTTTCCGCTGTCGTGGGCGAGTTGTTTACAGTTTCCCGTATTTCAGAATACATTTTTTCCAGCTTTTCACAGATCATCCTTGTGTACAGATCCTCTTTACCTGTAAAGAACTGGTAGAGGGTACCAATGGCGAAACCGGAGGCATTCGCAATCTCGGACATGGTGGTGAGATAAAATCCCTTAGACGCAAAAATCTTTTCCGCCTCTTTCAGGATTTCACTCCTTCGAGCCTTAAATTCTTTTTCTTTCCGCAATGACTTCTCCATATTGAGCCTCAATTCAATTTATAGAATAATAGTTCAAATATTGAATTACCGTTCATAATGATAGTAAAATCCCGTCCTGTCAAGAGAAAAGAGCTTATTTTGCAAAAAATTGCCATGAAAGGCCCCGGACGAGTCAAAGATAAAGTATTTGCAATTAAGTTGCATTCATGATAGAAAAATTAACTATGAAAACGAATACGGAACATTGCGACGCACGGGAGACCCTGGAAAAAACGAGTCTGTATAAAACACCTCAGAGGATCGCCGTGCTGGACACGCTGATCAGCAGCTCCGTTCCCTTAAGCGTCAATGATATTCTCAAGAAAATATGCACTCAGCAGAAAATCAACAAGGTAACCGTATACCGGATACTCACGTCATTCAAAGGGAAAGGTATCGTGAGGGAAATAGAAACAGCACGGGGTATCAGTTATTACGAAATCTCCTGCCATCATAACCCCGTTCATGCCCATTTCAGTTGCCGCCACTGCGGTATGCTCGTATGTCTGGACCCCCTGACAGTGTCCCAGACATGGGAGTGGTTTACCAGGCCCCGTAACTTTACCATAGACCACATCACCATCACAATGACGGGAACCTGTCATCAGTGTGAAGGAACACTCAATTGCAACTCAACTGCTGATGTTGTGAACAACACATGAGGGATATCCACGATGAAGAGATTCTTTTCAATGATTCTGCCACCACTTCTTGCGGTATTCATCATGGCCGCAGCCTGTGAAAAAATACAGGACAAACCGGTTGAGCAACAAAAAAAACTGAAGGTAGTAACCACCCTCTTTCCGTTGTACGACTTCGCTAAGAACGTAGGCACTAAGCACGCTGATGTCAGCCTGTTATTGCCCCCCGGTGTTGAGGCCCATGCCTACGAACCTAAACCGACGGACATGACAAGAATCCAGAACGCAGACATCTTCATCTATACGGGTAAACACATGGAGCCCTGGGTTGAAGATATTCTGAAGGGAATCGACACGAAAAAAATCGCCATTGTCGATGCCAGCAGGGGTATCACCCTGATGACGGGAACCCATGAGGACAAAGAGGGTCACTTTCATAAACATGAATCCGGCGCTCCTGACCCCCATATCTGGCTTGATTTCTCACACGCCATCAAAATGGTGGAAACTATCTCTGCCGGATTTATTACGCGGGATCCTCAAAACCGCGATGTGTACCTCAAAAATGCAGACGAATACAGGAAACGCCTCGAAGACCTGGACAGGAAATACAGGAATGCGCTCTCAACCTGTAAGAAAAGAATTATCATACATGCGGGTCATTTTGCCTTCGGCTACCTGGTTAAACGGTATGGTCTACACTATGTCTCCGCATACAGGGGATTCACACCAGATTCGGAACCGACTCCGAAGCGGCTGATCGAACTCATTGACAAGCTGAAAAAATCGGGTCTGGATACCATTTACCATGAAGAACTCATCAATCCGAGGGTCGGAGAAGCGATTTCTAAAGAGACAGGTGCCCGCATGCTCATGCTCCATGGCGCACATAATATCACGAAGGATGAGATGGAGCGTAGGGTAGAATTCATCCCTGTCATGGAAAAAAACCTGGAAAATCTCAAGGTTGGGCTTCAATGTCAGTAAATATTCTCACCGTCGAGAATCTTCACTTTTGTTATAATTCCTCCGAGGTTATCTCTGATATTTCGTTTTCTGTGAGCAGGGGAGATTACATCGGTCTCGTCGGACCAAACGGGTCGGGGAAAACAACTCTCATAAAAATAATTCTCGGTCTCCTGAAACCATACCGGGGGATCCTTACCCTTTTCGGCGATGACAGCAAAATATTTTCCCAGTGGAACCGGATCGGATATCTCCCCCAGATGGTTTCTTCCATGAATCCCCGGTTTCCCGCAACGGTCAGAGAAGTTGTCGCCATGGGACTCCTCTCCGGGAAAGGTTTCCCCAAATACTTGAATCGCGCTGACAGGATGGCCATAGACAGGGCTCTCGAGCTTTTGGACATCAGGCAGTTAAAGAAAACACCAATCGGGGAACTATCGGGAGGCCAGCAGCAGCGTGTGTTGGTGGCGAGGGCCATTGTGAATTGCCCTGAATTTATCATTCTGGATGAACCCACGGCCGCTCTCGATCCCGAGACGAGAGATCGTTTTTTTGCCCTCCTCAGAAACATCAACAGGGAACGGCAGGTGACGATCATCATGGTTACACATGACATAGGAAACATCGGGCAATACGCCTCAAAGCTGCTCTATATCGACAAAAAGATCATATTCTACGGGAGTTTCGGCGATTTTTGCATTTCCAGCGAAATTACCCAATTCTTCGGAGAGTACGCCCAGCATGTCATCTGCCACCGACACAATTCCGCATCCGATTACAACCCGTTACGCAACCATGGAACTTATTGATTTTTTGCAGTATGGATTTGTTCAACGGGCTCTCGTTGCCGGTACCTTCATTGCCTTACTCTGTTCAACCCTGGGAATATTCCTTGTGCTGAGGCGATTCTCACTTATCGGTGACGGGCTTGCCCATGCTACCTTCGGTAGTGTTGCTTTGGCGATGCTGCTCAATATGACTCCGCTTTACGTGTCAATTCCTTTTGTCATGGCGTGTTCCCTGGGAATCCTCAAACTTACGGAAAACGCAAGGCTCTATGGTGACGCCGCTATCGGCGTGGTGTCATCCATGGGTATCGCAACGGGTATTATCCTGTCCAGTATCGCCGGAGGCTTCAACGTGGATCTTTTCAGCTACCTTTTCGGCAGTATCCTCTCCATTAGCACAACCGAGGTAATCATCTCTACCGTGCTGTCCCTCCTGGTGATCCTGGTAATCATACTTTGTTACCATGAGCTCATGTCTATTACCTTTGACGCGGAATCAGCAAAGGTGTCAGGCATCAATACGAAACTCATCAACAACATATTCGTTCTCCTCACCGCAATGACCGTGGTTCTGTCCATGAAAGTTGTCGGTATCCTGCTTATCTCCGCACTCTTTATTTTCCCACCCATAACTGCCCTCCAGATTGCCCAGAGTTTCAATATGATGATTATCTGCTCCGGACTGTCTGCCATCATCTCGGTCGTCTCGGGCATTATCATTTCATTTTTCCTCGATCTTCCCACGGGCGCAACGATCGTCGTCATGAATTTTATCCTTTTCACCGCCGTGATCATGCACAAGAAATTGATCACGAGGCGGTAAAGAGAACACCGACAAAGAGACTCGAGGTGCGACAGCGGCCACGATTGGGCATCCCTTTCTCGCATGCTTTGAGTGCCGAGCCAAATTACCCGTTTCGCCATTCTCGCACATGCGAAAATCCAACAATTACAACATGCTCTGGACTTCCATTACCACAGAAGCCACGACAAAATGGTCTTCTTCAAAATGCTCTCTCTTTACTGTGAATGCTCTCTCTTTACTGGACTAATCCACAAAAAAATGGTTAAGATACAAGAGTGACAAAAATCCAAGACTATTTGCGCAATCGTAATGTGATTTTCTTATCAGCGGTTACATGCGGATTATTTATTCCGCATGCAGCGCCATTGACGAAGCATCTTGTGCTCCCCGCCCTCGCGCTGATCATGACCCTCTCATCGCTGGAAATACCTACCAATATTTACCGGTCGGTCCGCTCTTTCTTTGCACCGGCATTCCTGGGAATTGTCATGAGCTACGTCATTCTCGGTAATCTCATTATCGGGATGAGCACCTATTTCATCCACGAAGAACCGCTCTGGACCGGATTTGTCATCATCGCGGCCGTCCCCCCTGCGGTAGCCGTAATTCCTATCGCCCGTTCACTCAAGGGGAGTGAAACCTATGTGCTTGCCGGAGTTACCGGCTCATATATAGGAGCGTTGATCGTTATCCCGATGATAGGCTTCGGGCTCCTTGAATTGCATTACGTGAATGTGCCAAAGATTATCACTTTGATCGTGATACTCATCGTCATTCCCTATATCGTCTCCCGCATGCTCCTGCGAAAGAAGTGGAGTGAAAAAATAAAACCCGTAAAGGGATTACTCATTGACTGGGGCTATTTTCTGGTTGTTTACAGTCTCGTGGGATTGAACCAAGAAACAATTATGGCTCATCCCTCTTCACTCATGCCTGTCGCCTTTATCGCCTTTGCCAGTACATTCTTGCTTGGATTCTTCATCCAATGGATCGGCGCCCTTTTCCGGTTAAACAAGGAGAACCTGATCAGTCTTACCCTGTTAGGCACATTAAAAAACTACGGACTTGCCGGAGGTCTCGCATTGTTTCTTTTCGCGAAGGAGACAGCCCTCCCCGCAGCAGTCGTCACATTTTTTATGTTTGTGTATACGATCTGGTTGAATCTCAAATCGCGATTGGTCTGATAAGAGGCGTTCTCTGTCAGAAAAACACAATACTCTATTTACAGAGGAGGTACACGCTTATGATGGATTATCCCTTATTACTGAGGACACTTCTCCTGAGAGCAGCGAAGTATTTTTCTAAAAAGGAGATTGTATCGATTTTCCCGGGAGAGGTATTCAGATACACCTATGCCGATTATTTCAAAAGGACATGCCGTTTGGCAAATGCCGTAACCTCCCTGGGGATCAAAAGGGGGGATCATGTGGCGAGCCTTGCACTTAACAGCCACAGGCACCTGGAACTCTACTTCGGCATTCCCTGCATGGGGGCAGCCCTTCACACCGTCAACTTCAGGCTTCCGCTTCACCACCTTGCATATGTCCTCAATCATGCAGAGGATAAAGTCATATTTATTGAAGAGGATCTCCTCTTTTTTATTGAAGCAATAAAAGACCAGCTTAAAACCATAGATCACTTTGTGATCATGTCGCAAAGCAAAGAAATGCCCGCCACTTCCCTGAAGCCGGCATATCTTTACGACGAATGGATCGAACAATTTCCTCCGGAGTTTGATTTCCCTGATGATCTCAGCGAGTGGGATGCGGCCCTCATCTGTTACACCTCTGCGACGACGGGCGATCCAAAAGGGGTAGTCTATACCAACAGGGGAATCATGTTACATACCCTCGCGGCAGGTTTCACCCTGCCCGCATCAGAAAACGACTGTTTGCTTCACATAGTCCCCATGTTTCACGCCAATGCGTGGGGTGCTCCCTTTTTCGGCGTTGGTCAGGGATGCAAGCAGATCCTCCCGGGACGGGAGGTACTTAACATGGAGGTAATCTGTAAAATCATAGCTCAAGAAAAGGTGACTTTCACGTGTGGTGTCCCTACCATCTGGCTGATGCTGCATCAGTATTTGGAAAAGGGCGGATGGCACGACTTCTCATCACTGAAGTCAGTCTTCTCCGCCGGTTCTGCCTGTCCCCGTTTCCTCATGGAGGAATTGAACGAAAAGTACGGGTTCCCCATCACACAGGCATACGGTATGACGGAAACATCCCCTCTTGCCCTTGCGGCCATGCCGAAAAGTTACATGAGTGACTGGCCGAAAGAAAAACTCTACGATGTGAAATCCAGTGCAGGACTGCTCGTCCCGGGGCTTGAGATGAAGATTGTCAATGAAAAAGGGCATGAGGTACAGATGAATGGCGCTGATTGGGGTGAAATTTTCCTCAGAGGTCCGTGGATTGCAAAGGAATATTACCGGGAACCGGAGCAATCCGGCAGGTTTTTCGCAGGTGGGTGGCTCCATACCGGTGACGTAGGCACCATCGATGAAGAAGGATATGTGAGACTGGTGGACAGAACAAAAGATCTTGTGAAGAGTGGAGGTGAATGGATCTCTTCAGTGGATCTGGAGAACGCCATCATGGCGCACCCAAAAGTTTCGGAGGCCGCAGTGATCGCCATCCCCCATCCGAAGTGGCAGGAGAGACCACTGGGATGTGTCGTCGTCAAGCCGGGGGAAACGGTGAGCGGTGAGGAACTGAAAGAATTCCTCAAAGACAAGGTCAAAGCGACATGGTGGATACCGGACCATTTTGTATTCATCGAACAGATTCCGAAAACTTCCGTCGGAAAATTCAGCAAGAAAGATCTCCGGGAGATGTACGCATCCGGGAAGATAAAAGTTCCGGAAGGCTGATGCCCCCAGTCGCCGCTTGCATCATTGAGGTTTCCCGTGGTATGTTATTACGCCGATCAGATAATGCGTTCCATACGTGCATACATATGCATGCAGGAAACAAATTACCCGACAAATGTGTGAGAAAGGAGAACAGCTTATGACCATCAAGCTACCCGAACTCCCCTACATGAAAGACGCACTCTCACCCCACATAAGTGCGAACACTCTGGAATTTCATCACGGAAAGCATCACAGGACATACATCGACAACACGAACAAACTTATTGCGGGCACGGATCTGGCCAATGAAACATTGGAGATGATCATCAAAAAAACCGCCGGTGACGCCGCGAAGGCTGGTATCTTCAACAATGCGGCCCAGGTCTGGAATCATTCTTTCTACTGGCAGTGTATGAAACCGAAGGGCGGCGGCAAACCCACGGGAGCTATCGCTGATAAAATAAAAGATGCCTGGGGAAGTTTCGAAAAATTTGCAGAGGAATTTAAAAACGCCGGCGTTACCCAGTTCGGAAGCGGCTGGGCCTGGCTGGTGTTAGAGAACAACTCGTTGAAAATAATGAAAACAGCCAATGCAGACACCCCTCTTGCCCACGGGCTGAAGCCCCTCCTGACCGTGGACGTATGGGAACATGCATATTACCTTGACTACCAGAACAGGAGACCGGACTACCTGACCGCATTTATAGAAAATCTGATAAACTGGCAATTCGTGAATACAAACTTACGGTAATGTGCACACTGCAACCGCGTGTATCTACAGGGGTGGGATGCATAACGGAAAGTTTCAGTGAGGTTATCCCACCCCCAAATCATTCCCCGAACCCTTTTTCCTTATGTCTTCAGAGTATCGTCAATACGAGGGGCACCGCCAGCGCCTGAAGAAAAAGTTTGTTGACTCCGGCATCGATGCATTTCATGACTATGAGGTACTGGAGCTTCTTCTCTCGTATGCAATTCCCCGTAAGGACATCAAGCCCCTGGCGAAACAGCTTTTCCGGGAGTTCGGCTCCCTTAAAGGTATTATTGACGCAGAGAGACAGCAGCTTGAAAACATCAAAGGACTGGGAACACATTCGGCAATCCTCATCAAACTCATCAAGGACATCGGGGCCCTCTATCTGAAAGAAAGGGCCAAAGAAAGTCCTCAGTTAACCTGCACGACCGATTTGCTGAATTACTGCAAGACATCCATGGGAGGGCTGAAGGATGAGCGCTTCTGCGTCATTTACCTGGATGCGCAGAACAGGATCACGGACATTGCCACCATCCATGAAGGCATTGTCAATCAGGCAGTCGTGTATCCGCGAAAAGTCCTTGAAAACGCATTAAAGCAGAATGCATCCGCTATCATCCTGGTACATAATCACCCGTCAGGCCAGGTAAAGCCTTCCGACGCAGACATCCGGTTGACGAAGACAATCCAGGAAACAGCAAGAACGCTTGATATCATCGTTCATGACCACGTCATTATCGGTGAGAACAGATTTTTCAGCTTTCGCGAAGAGGGGCTGATGTAACTCAAAACGGAACAGGAGTGAAAGTCATGACAAAAATCGAAAGGGTAGTCCATCCGATGACTTTTCTTTTCCTATCGAGAGGAATCCAATCATAAATGACCGGGGGGTGATTAAGCCCCATGATATACAGAATACACGCCCACAAAAGCCACCCGCTCCAGCCGGTAATACCAAGCACTACAAGGCCGATGAGAACGATCTTCGCGACGAATCTTTGCGTGTGCCCGATCACCGCATACGCCACATGACCTCCATCGAGTTGGCCCACGGGGAGAAGATTCAAACAGGTAACTAACAATCCAATCCAGCCGGAAAAGGCAATGGGATGAAGAACGAGGTTCACATCATCAGGCAAGAATCCGTGGACAATCCAGTTCATGAAGGAAAAGAGGATGGACGTCCCGAGGCTTACCCCCGGTTCAACGGTATCAGGACGAATCTCCGACAGGTACAGACCTATTAACAGCACAGGGATGGTAACACACATCCCCGCGAGAGGACCTGCGGCACCGATATCAAGCAGAATTCTCCTGTCCATAATAGGCGATTTCATCTTGATGAACGCCCCGAAAGTACCCACGAAGGAAGGAGCCGGTATGAAGTACGGCAGGGTCACATCCATCTTATGTTTCTTCGACATGAAGTAGTGACCGAACTCATGGGCACCTAAAATCATCAAAAGGGTAAATGAAAAGGGTATCCCCTTCCAGAGGTGCAGGGGATTCTCGAGGGGGTTGAGCCCCTGCTGCAACGTACCGGCCACCAGGGTGGTAAAAAGGGTTAACAGAAACAAAAGAAACTGAACAAACGGTATTCTCCGCATAATCTCGAACACTCCGCGATCGACAACCCGTGCAACACCGGATCAATTACGTTGGCAGGGTCTTGCGACCAACCTGTCTTCACAAAAAGGACATAAAAAAGGGATCATTCACATGACCCCTTACATTTCATTATGAAAATATTCAAGATTCCGAAGGTATCGCCTCTCGATACTGACAGGAGGTTCTCTTATTTTCCATTCACTTTCGCTTTGAGCTCTTTCCCCACTTTAAAAAAAGGTAAGCGCTTCGGAGACACCGTGATATTCTTTCCTGTTTTGGGATTCCTGCCTGTATAGGCCTCATAGTCTCTCACGACAAAGCTGCCAAATCCCCTGATTTCAATTCTTCCGCCATTTTTGAGCGTGTCCGTGAATCCCTTGAAAATGAGATTCACCAAATCAATCGCTTTTTTCTCCGTGAGGTTTTCTTTCTTGCTTAGAGCCTCGATGAGTCCCGATTTATTCATAACCTGCTCCTCCTTGCGATACCTGGGAATATTATCTTCATTGAAGAAACATGATAGATTCGCACAATATGAAAATATACCTCTCAGTGGGTCGAATATTATTTATTTTCATGGTAATGTCAAGATAATTTTTTATAATTTCAGTCATTTCGATGATCCGGTGATACTTCGAATCTCCTTCCTGGTCATATATCTGAACGTCCCCACCTTCATGTCACCCAATTGAATATCCGCGACGGAGACGCGGATAAGTCTCAGGACTGAATAACCCAATGCCTCAAATCCCCTTCTTATCAATCTGCTTCTTCCTTCAGTAATTGTCAGGGTAACCCAGCAGCTTTTCTCGTTTATCTTCGCCACCCGTAAATTTCTCGGGTGAAATTCTCCATCGTTGAGCGGTATTCCTTCCGAGAGAGCCTGAATGTCTTTCTTCTTGAGACGTCCACCTATTTTAACGCGGTATGTTTTGGGAACCATGAAGCGGGGATGTTGTATTCTCTGGGCAAAATCCCCGTCATTGGTCATAAATAACAACCCTTCGGAATCGTAGTCAAGCCGCCCTACAGGGAACAACTTATCCGGCACCTCCGAAAGGAGATCCGTAACAACCGGCCGCTTCTGCGGGTCCCGAGTGGTGGTTACATAGCCTTTAGGTTTATTCAGGATCAGATATATTTTTTCCCCGGCGGGGAATACCAGTTTACCATTCACCCGGATTTCATCCCTGTCTGCATCGGCGAGTACGCCCAGCTGCCGGACGGTCTCATCGTTCACACTTACCCTCCCTTCCAGGATCAGCCGTTCGGCGCCACGCCTTGAGGCTATTCCCGCAGACGCAATAATCTTCTGAAGACGGTTTCTCACAGTAATATTACATTCCTGATTCTTTGCATCTCATGGATTTTTAATGCAGCGCACTTGTGATTTACAACTTTGACCTGTTGACAACAGTCGGTATTATTGATTCAGTGCTCAGGACTACTCACTTACAAACGACACCCGAATTATCACACCGGTTACATTCAGGATTCCGTTCTTTGATCCTGTGGCTCCTCTTGCAGATCTTTCAATTCACGGAGAGTGGGAAGCTCTGTAAGCTCCTTCAGATTGAACACTTCAAGAAACCTTTTCGTTGTGCCATATACGATCGGCCTCCCGGGGACGTCCTTCCTCCCCATCATCCTTACAAGTTTCTTATCAAGGAGACCCTTCAATGCACCACCGGTGTCGACACCGCGTATTGAGTCAATTTCCGACTTCACTACCGGTTGTCGGTATGCGATGACCGCGAGCGTCTCCATGGCTGCCCGTGAAAGCGCGACAGGCCTCGTCTTTCTCAACAGGGTTATCCAGGGGCTGAGCTCCGTTCTCGTTCTGAATTGGAAGCCCCCGGCCACCTCGTGCAGGTAAAAACCACCTTTCCGCTCCCTGTACTCATCAGCGAGTTCGTGTAATATACGATGAACCTCGCTTGTCTCTACATCGGGTAAAATCTCCCTTATCCTGTCAACGGCAAGGGGCACTTCAGAAGCGAAAATAAGAGCCTCTATCACTGTTTTCACATTATCCATCTACGCCACCATGGAGAGAGAAACCCTGATTACACCAAAGGCAGAGACCTGATACACTTTCACCATTCTTGATTTCATGAGTTCGAGGAGCGCAAGAAATGTATACAAAACCATCCCCCTATCGGGTTGATCCCCGAGCAACTCCGCAAACGTCAGTCTCTTCTTCTGTGCAAGCATGTCTATAATATCATTCATTCTGTCCGTAAGGGACATTTTTTCAACGTCGATCTCCATGACCTCATTGCCGCTCCCTATGGAAGTCATGATCCTGTAAAAGGCATCAACCAGATCAAAAACACTCAGTTCCATGTAAATGTCATCATTCCCCTGAGCGTTGTCTTCGGCAGCATACCCCCGGGTGAAGGCGTCCTTATCGAGAATCGGTCGCGCTTCAAGATGCACCGCCGCTTCCTTGTACATCTGATACTCAAGCAATTGTTTGACCAGTTCCGAACGGGGATCCGGTTCATCCTCATCGCCTTCGGTACCGCCTTCCGAGGGAAGCAGCATTTTTGATTTGATATGGATCAGTGTTGACGCAAGAACCAGATATTCCCCTGCAATATCCAGGTTGAGAGATTTCATCATCTCGATGTGTGCTAAGTACTGTTCTGTAATGAGTGCAATGGGGATGTCGTAAATATCGATCTCATTCTTCTTGATAAGGTAAAGCAGCAGATCCAGAGGACCTTCGAATACATCAAGTTTAACCTCATACCCCATAATAAGACTCGAGTGATTTCTCTTAAATCTTAACCGCCTTCCTGACCTCGGCCATCGTCATACGGGCGATCCTGGTGGCCCTGATATTACCATCCTCTATGATATTTCTGACCATCTCCAGATGACTCTTGTAATAATCCTGTTTCTCATGGATGGGCCGCATCCCCTCCGATAAATGTTTGGCAAGTTTTCTCTTGCAATCAGTGCACCCAATGCCCGCTCTTCTACATTCTTTCGAAATTTCCTCAACGTCATCAGAAGACGAATACATCTGATGAAACGTAAAGACGTTACAGAGTTCGGGCCTCCCCGGATCCTTTTTTCTCATACGCTGTGGATCGGTAAACATGGATTCCACCTTCCGCCGCAAAACGTGCCCACGATCGCTGATATAAATCGCATTATTGTAGGATTTACTCATCTTCCTTCCGTCAATGCCCGACAGCTTGGGAACATCCGTCAGCAGCGGTTCGGGAATGGGGAAAACCTCTCCGTACAGGAAATTAAACCTTCTGGCAATCTCCCGGGTAAGTTCAACATGGGGAAGCTGATCCACACCTACAGGTACTCCGTAGGCCTTGTACATAATGATATCGGCGGCCTGGAGTACGGGATACCCCAGAAAGCCAAAAGTGGAGAGGTCTTTCTCTGCTAATTCTTCCTTCATTTCCTTATATGTGGGGTTTCTCTCCAGCCACGGGAGAGGTGTTATCATCGAGAGTATCACGAAAAGTTCAGCATGTTCCTTAATGGATGATTGGATGAACAGCGTACTCTTTTCAGGATCGAGACCGACACTGAGCCAGTCAATCACGATCTCAAGCGTGTACTCCCTGATTCGATCCGTATTGTTGTATTCACTGGTCAAGGCATGCCAGTCTGCGACGAAATAAAAGCATTCGTAATCACCTTGGTTCTGCAATTCGATCCAGTTCTTCAGGGCTCCGTGAAGATTCCCCAGGTGCAGGGAACCCGTGGGTCTCATACCGCTTAAAATCCGTTTCCTCATCAACGCATCAACCTCTCACACAGTAATGTACACCATGAGTCTTCGGGGAGGACAAAAAAAGCATTAAAAATGAATTTGTCGACGGTCTTAACAAAAAGAACAGATCATGTCAATGAACGATGATACCTCTTCACATAATAAGGCCCCCGAGTTTCATGAAACCGGAGGCCTCCTGTTTATAAATGCGTTCTGATTCTTCTACTTCACCTTGTCTGCCAAAGATTTTCCTGCCCTGAATTTCACCACTTTCTTGGCCGGAATCTTAATCGTTGTCCCAGTCTGTGGATTCCTGCCCTCTCTTGCCTTCCTTTTTACGACGGAAAACGTGCCGAACCCTACGAGTCCCAATTTCCCTTTCTTCTTCAATTCCTTCCCTACTGCATCGAGATACAACTGAAGGGCTTTTGAGGCTGCCGCTTTGGTGATCCCTGCGCCGTCTGCCATTACTGCGATTAAATCCGCCTTTGTCATCCTCCCCACATCCCCCTTTCACAAATATTATTTTTTCTCTAATACCGTCCACCCGGCGAACCGACCACAGATCAGATGCACCGGTTGATAATAATCACTGACCCTTATTTTATCTTCCGGAATTCTACACTGAATAAATCATGATTCCTGAATGCAAAAAAGAAGATGAGAGCCCAGACAATAATTCCTAACTCTTTGCTGAAGATTATCTTTCTCTGCCTGCCGCATCCAGTTGTGACATCGCGGAAGTGCAGGTTGGTATTGAATCACACGCAGTGATGTATTGCGCGTATGCGTAACACAGAGATAAACAACAATCAAGACATTTCTCGACCTTCCTACAGATTTTTTTCACAATCTGTACACGTTTCGTATGCGAAAAAAAACGCCATGAATCATCACAACATGCAGTTTGACAAGGAATTTACTTTATGTTAGGGGAGTACCCCCTATATGAGTGAAACATATTATGCTTACCTGGCAAAAAGTGGAACTACATGCCGTCATGGAGAAATTGAAGGGATGGATCGGCCTCTCAAGACCCCCGTTTCACACCGTCGGTATTCTCCCCTTCCTGCTCGGTAGTTATCTCGCATGGAAACTCGAGGGGATTTTCAATAATACCGTCTTTAGTCTTGGCATCATCGCAGTCATTCTGGTCATGCTCTCCACCTACCATGCGGGAGAATATTTCGACCACGAGGAAGACAAAATATCAAAACAACTATTCCCCAGCCGGTTTGCCGGAGGCTCTGGAGTTATTCCTGCGGGAACCCTCTCCCGGCAGGTTCCCCTATGGACAAGCATCATTACCTTTATGCTCGCCTCCGTGATAGGAATCACCCTCCAATTCTACTACCAGACGGGACCGTATACCCTTCTGCTTGGGTGTCTCGGTGCATTTCCCGGATTTTTTTACTCCACAAGACCAATACGGCTGGTAGATAAGGGATATGGGGAAATATTCATCGGATTCTGTTACGGCTGGCTTCCCGTTGCGTCAGGTTTTTATATTCAGCTGGGGTATATTCATCCCATCATCCACTGGCTCGGGCTACCTATAGGATTCACTATTTTTAATGTCATTCTCCTCAATGAATTCCACGATTTTATCGCTGATACCTCTACCGGCAAGAAAAATTTACTGGTTCGCCTGGGAAAGAAAAACGGCGTCATTGTTTACATCTCAATCTCCGTGCTGGCATGGATGACCGTGACTCTTTCGGTTATGGCAGGCGTCTCTACAAAGGCTCTCTATTTTTATCTGCCGGTGCTCGTGATATCAGTGGTACTTACCGTGATGATGTTGCAAAAGATGTATGAGAATCCAAAAACCCTGGAGATTATGTGTGGGCTCAATATCCTGGTGAATTTGGGAACCACGACCACATATATCCTTGCCTACATGTAGAGATTGCGACAAATGTTCGGTAATCTTCGCACAAAGAGAACGAAACCATTTTTTCTTCCACCTTCATTGCTGTGCAGACAAATGGGAAGCATTCTGCTGATGGGCTATCTCAACGACTGGAAGAAGATGCCTCAATGGCTCATACATCATGCGTTTAAATCAATACCCGTCTCAAACGGCGCCTTAGGCATGGGATGTATCGGCTATCCCGGCCACCCCGTCTGGGAAGTCACAGCAGCCTGCAACCTCAATTGTATCCACTGCCATGCGGCAAGCGGAAAACCAGACCCCGACGAGCTCTCAACAGACGAAGGGAAAAGACTTATCGATCAGATTGCCGAGATCGACGGGTTCCGCACTCTGGTTTACACCGGCGGTGAACCCCTGGTGAGGAAGGATATATTTGCGCTCCTGAAACATGCACAACAGATAGGATTTGCAAATATCATCGCCACAAACGGCACCCTGATCGATGAAGAGATGGCATGGCAACTGAAAGAACACGGCGTTGTCTGCAATGCCATCAGTCTCGACGCAGCGAACCCGGACACCCACAATTTCATCAGAAGGTCAGCACATAGTTATGACCTTGTGCTGCGAGCCATCGAAGCAACAAAAAAAGCGGGGATTGTTCTGCAGATCAACACCACAGCGATGGAATACAATATGGAACATCTCTCCGAAATCATTGACTTCGCCGACCAGCAGGATGCGAGTATTATGCTCATGTACCAGCTTGTGGCGGTGGGCAGGGGAGAAAAAATTGAAAAAGCGACACTGAAAAAATCAGCCAATCGGGAACTCAGCCAGCTCATCAGCAGGAAACAGAGCCTCACGGAAACGATCATCGAACCTGTTGCCGGACCCCAGTACTGGCCTTATATGATGGAGAAAAAAAAATTGCTCAACGGCTTTGTGCGGAAGTTCACGGAAAAGGTGTTTCATGGCTGCGCTGCCGGCAGGGGGTTTGTCTATATCAAAGCCAACGGTGATATCTGGCCGTGTCCATTCGTTGAAGTGAACACCGGAAATGTCCGTAAGAGACATTTCAAACAGATATACGAGGAAGATCCTGTATTCAAGAACCTCAGGAATCGAGAAAATACTTTGAAAGGAATCTGCGGAAACTGCCGATACAGATCGATCTGCGGCGGCTGCCGCGGAAGAGCCCATGCATACAGCGGCGATTATTTAGCAGAAGACCCACGCTGTTTCATCAGAACTTAGGAAAGCCCTACGACCACCTATCTCTTTTTGAGCAGAAAATACAATTCCCCTTTTTCCTTAAGGCTGCCTGCCAGTAGTTCCGCATCGCTGCCTGTACCGCAGAAAAGATCAACCCTCCCGGGTCCTTTGATGACCCCGCCCGTGTCATGGTTGAGAACAAAGCGGGAAAATGACTTCCAGGCTTTGATATTGCCCCCATCGTCAAAGACAGGTTTTCGCACCCTGATGAAGGCGACACCCCCCCTGGGGAACAAGTCAAGGTCGGTCGCAATCGATCTCCCTGCGGTCAGGGGAAGCCCTAATGCCCCCACCGGGCCCTTTTCTACAATACGGAAAAATACATAACTCTCGTTGTAGTTGAAGATTTCTGAAAGTTCCAATGGGTGCTCCGTGAGATATTTCTTGACAGCACCGTGTGTTACCTCGCCGGGGGAAAGCTTTCCCTTCTCTATCAGGTATTTCCCGATACTCCGGTAGGGACGTCCGTTTGAGTTGGCGTAACTCACCTGGAGAAAATCTCCTCCGGGCAGTGTTATCGTGCCGGAACCCTGAATATGGAGAAAAAATAACTCTACAGGATCTTTCACCCAGGCGAGTTCAAGTTCTCTCCCTTTAAGCAGCCCCCCGTCTTCAATATCCTGCCTGGTAAAATAAGGTACCAGTTCACCATCCTCCAGCCTCCCCACAATCTTTTCGTTTCTGTACTTTCTGTTGAACTTCCCCAGATGCACGACCACGGTATCATCAGGTGCGCGGTATATCGGATATCGATATTCCTGTGTCTCTTCAAGCGAACCTTCCAGGATGGGCTCAAAATATCCCGTAAAAAGAACCGTTCCGTTCTCATCAAAACCGGACGCCCTGTACACATCAAACGTATCGAGTATCTTGTTCCACCTCATTTCGTCTGCCTCAGAACCGCGAATAATTTCGCGAAAAGCAGCAAGGGTTTCTTTCAATTCTCTGAGAGACACATTCCTGCCGCCGAGAAGAAAGGAAGTGTTCCCAGAAATGCCATCGTAATATTGAAGACTCTTCTCTATGGCTGCCAGAAGAGATTCCCGGTCAAGATCATCGACGACAGGTTTGAGCTTCTCCGGTTTTATGAGCGAGAGGGCAGGTTTCGGCACCTCAATCGGTTTTTCCACGGGGATTTCAATCCTCTTTACACACCCTGCCAGGCAGAGGAGTATCAACAGAAACTCTACGGTTCTCCTTAACTTCATTTGTCCTCTACAGTTCCAGCGTCATGGCGACTTCGTCACAATAATCAGGATATTTGGAACACCTGAAGCAGTCCGACCATATCTTTTCCGAAAGGGTAGTCCGTTCCACCTCTTTGAATCCTAAAGATATGAAAAATTTTGGCGTGATTGTGAGAGTGAAGATTCTGAAGAGATCGAGGGTAATCGCTTCGGAAATACAGGCTTCCACGAGTTTCTTGCCTATGCCCCTGTGCCGGTATTCCTCGTCGACAAAGAGCGAACGTATCTCCGCAAGGTTTTCCCATATGATATTCATGGCACAGATACCGACGATGGACTGGGTGCCCTCATCGATGTACACAAAAAAATCCCTCAGGCTGCTGTATATATCCATGAGTGAACGGGGAAGCATGGCCCCCTGACCTGCGGAGATGTTGATCATCCGGTGAATTGTCTTCACGTCTCCAACGCGCGCTTTCCTCAACATTTCTCACACCCCGTGTATCTCATTATGCATAAAAGAATGATACTTCCCCACTCATTCATCATTCTTCAACGACATAATAAACTACGTCACCAATCACAACAGATGAGTATTTTTTTCTTATTTTTTCACGCGGGACATTACAAGCATTTCCCGGGCATGCTCTCTTGTTTTTTCCGTCAGTTCCGTCCCGCCAAGCATTCTGGTTATTTCATTCAGACGCTCGTCTTCTGAAAGGACATCAACTGAGGTGACCGTCTTTTCTCCGACAACCGTCTTTGAGACGCGATAATGCCTGTCTCCGAAACAGGCAATCTGCGGAAGGTGGGTAATGCACAGGACCTGATGGTCCTTCGATGCATCGCTGAGCTTTCTGCCCACATCCTCTGCTGTGGCACCGCCGATGCCGCTGTCCACCTCGTCGAATACCAGCGTGCCCACGGAACCCGTTCCTGCCAGCACTTTTTTCATTGCCAGCATGATCCTGGAAAGCTCACCTCCAGACGCAATGCGGTTCAGCGGTTTCGGAACTTCTCCCACATTGGTGGTGAGATAAAATTCCACCTGGTCAACTCCCCGGGAATGAAACGGAAGCCCCCCCTGATCGGGAGTAGCTTCTGCGAACATGACCTCAAACGTTGCCTTTTCCATCCTGAGGGCGTGGATCTCCTCCTCAATCTCTTTCTTCAGGAGTGCTGCTGTTTCTCTTCTTCGTGCCGATAACATCTGCGCCTTTCCGAGCATATTCGCTTTAAGATCTTCCACCTCTGCCAGAAGCAGATCGATTTCTTCATCAACAGAATCGATGGTCTTCAATTCCTGTTCAATCTCGGTCTTCTTCTGCAACACATCTTCAAGGGTGCGACCATATTTGCGTTTCAGACGCGACAGCAGCTCCAATCGATCATCAATCGCCTCAAGCCTCGTCGGATCATAGGAAAGGTTCTTCTTATAGTTCCGGAGAGCCAATGCCGCCTCCTCAAGTTGATAGTAGACCGCATCCAGATCCTTTTCAGACAGGGAAAGTGTCCGGTCAATCTTTTTAATCTCACGGACGTTCGAATTGATGCTACGAAGCCCTTCCAGGACGGAACCGGCTTTCCCGTAAAGTACATCGTGAGCTCCGTCCGCATATTCCAGCAATTTCTGGACATTATTCAATACCCTCTTCTCCTCCTGGAGTTGATCATCTTCACCAATGCGAATCCCCGCATCCTCAATCTCCTTGAGGTGAAATCTCAGGAATTCTCCTCTCTCTTCCCTCGTTTTATTAACCTCCAGGAGTTGCCTCAGTTTTCCACTGAGAGCCAGGTATTGATTATACAGTTCCGTATACTCAGATCTGAGCTGCTCAAGATCTCCGAAATTATCCAGAATATCAATGTGCTTTTCTGCATTCAAAATTATCTGGTGTTCATGCTGGCCACAGATATTAACCAGAGAAGTACTGATTGCGGACAGCATTCCCAGGGTTGCTAACTGTCCATCGACGAATACGCGATTCTTCCCCGTCCGTGAAATGATCCTCTTGAGTATCAGCTCGTTCCCCACGTGAAAGCCCATTTCTTTGAGCATCTCCTTCAGATCGTTCCTTCCCTCTATTTCAAAAAAAGCCTCCACCATGGCGGAATCTTCATGCGACCTGATGATATCAACGGACGCCCGTTCACCGAGTAAGAGACTCATCGCACCTATGAGAATAGACTTCCCCGCTCCGGTTTCTCCCGTAATCACATTGAGGCCCTCGGCAAATGAAATCTTCATCTCATCGATGATGGCAAAATTTCTGATGCTCAGTTCCGTTATCATATCAACTCCTGCCGGTTCCCGAGGGAGATCCCCCCCAGCCCAGTTTCGTTCGCAGAATCTCCATGTAGTCCCTGTGGGGGGAAGATACGAGGTTAGTCACGTACCGGGATTTCTTAATAATCATGCTGTCGCCCGATTTCATGGTATAAGAGAGCTGACCGTCAAGCGTTACTGTTGCACCCTGCTCTTTTGTCCATAAAATAACCTTTATCTCCACCCCGTCGGGAATGATGATCGGCCGGTTCGTCAACGTATGGGGACATATGGGATTGATGATGAAGGAATCCTCTTCCGGAAAAATAATGGGCCCTCCTGCGGAAAGAGAATACGCCGTCGACCCCGTGGGGGTAGATATGATGATTCCGTCAGCCCGGAAAGTGGTCAGATACCCGCCATCAAGCGTTGTTTCCAGATCGAGGATTCGGGAAAGGTTACCCCGGGTGATTACCACGTCGTTCAGGATACTCTCCTGCCTGATCGTTTCCGCCTGCAGATGCAGCGATATATCCAGCATTATCCTCTTTTCCGTCTTATACTCTCCCTTCAAAATCAGCTCCAGGGCGCTGTACATCTCATTCAGATTGACCTCGGTGAGAAATCCGAATTCGCCAAGGTTGACGCCGACGATAGGAATATCATATTCACTGACAAAGCGTACGGTTCTGAGGAGTGTTCCATCACCGCCCAGTACAACGAGTAAATCCACATGGGATGCTAATTTTTTCCTCTCGAGACCGGCACTCTCCCCCATTTTTCTCGCGATCTCCTCATCCAGCAGGACTTCAACACCCTTTTGAGTGGACCATTCCCGCAACCGGAAAGTATATTCAACCGACTTTTCCTTTTCGATGTTGGCAACGATCCCGATTTTTTTAATCATCCTGTACATCCTTAACAGCTCAATTTCGCAGAATTCCTACCACAAAAACAGTCGGGTGTCCATGAGCATATTTATCCCGTTTTTCCGGGGCTCCCCTCCCGATATTCCTGTTGAACATCAGTATCTCTCCGGAAGTTTACCTCAATGAATCCCAGCTTTTTGTATATCACCTCCACAGGGTTTTTTACTCGAACCGCACACGGATATATCGAACATGTCTCTTTGTGAATACGGGGTTTGATTTTTTCCGCTCATTTCAACCTGATTCTTGATTTTTCCGCACAATACGTTTATTGATAGTGGCAACTTATGCAAACCCGCGAATTCTCGAATCGAGGTGTTATGAAAAGAATCGAGACGGTAATCTTTTTGTCATTTCTGGGAATTGTTATATCCGGTTGCGCGTATGATATCGTGTCGGAACGAATGAAACTCGAGTCAACCGGTCACTATGGCGAACTCGAGATATACGAGGAAGGCCTTGCACGCAAAGGTGCCAACACCTCGAATGATATATACAGCAGATGCCATGCATACCTGAAGGTCAAACGCTATGGAAAGTTGATGGACTGTCTTGATCAACTGGAGAAAAGATTTTCGTCAGGCGAGAAATCCATCATCCCTTATCCCACCTTTTTGACGGTGGAGGGGACCCCTGTTCTCCATCTGATGAGGGCAGAAGCGCTCATAGATCTGGGAGACTACGGAAACGCGGTGAAAGAAGCAGATTATGCGAAACTCCATATGGAGAGAAAAGGTGATTCCTATTCATACCCCATACGGATGATGTTTCAAATGGAAGCCGAGGGACTTCTGGGAATTGCCTATGCATTGAGGGGAGATACTGACTCAGCGATACAATCTCTCAACTCTTTGAATCGGACCGATCTGCGTTTTTTAGGAATCGCCATTACCGCACCGGTGAAGCAATTGAACATCTCGAGACTTCTCTTTTCCCTCAGGCGCTGCAACGAGGTGGTGAAGGAACTGTCCGAGGGTTCGGAACCGCAGCTGATCAAATTGCTCGTTCAGGGTCTCTCAGGGGCACCACGGGGTGAAAACATCTTTGCAAATGTCGATCTCCCGCGAGCGTACATGGCCTACTCCTGCGATCTGGAAACCGGGAACATTGCAAAAGCCAGGGAAGGATTCGACAGTTTGCTGCTCTTCCCCCATATAGAAACCATCGGTAATATCTACCCACTCATATTATATGACCGCGGACGCATTGCGGAAAGGGAGGGCAAGAGACAAGAGGCCATCCGTTTTTACCGAAAAGCCGTCGATATGATAGAATTCCAGCGATCCACTATTAATACGGAAGCCAGCAAAATCGGCTTTGTGGGTGACAAACAGGAGATCTATCGACGACTCATCGCCTCCCTTGTGGAGGAGAAACAGATTGCATTGGCCTTTGATTATGTTGAACGGGCAAAATCAAGGGCTCTTGTGGATATGCTGGCATCGAAGAAGGACTTCGCTGCCCCGAACGCGGGCATCGATATCAGAGAAATTCTCGCCGTGAATGATTCATCGGAGGAGGCGGTACTCACCAAAGATACATTCGATAAGTCCAAACCGCGTAGCCTCGTTGTCACGGCACGCCATCAACTCCAGGAGCATGCCCCGGAACTGGCATCACTGGTAACCGTAACTGCCCTCACATCAGAGAAAGTCCAGTCCATGCTCACCAAAGATGAAACGCTCATCGAATATTTCTACGACGATAAAACCCTCTATATATTCGTCCTGACAGAAAAAGAGATTCGTGTGGTACGGATGGGAATACGCGATTTGGCGAGAGAGGTTCAGGAGTTCCGCAGAGCGATCGACGATCATTCATCGGAACGTTACATCGCCCTGAGCCAAAGCCTCTATACACAACTCATCGAACCTGTAAAAACGCACATCAACACCCCCCATCTCCTCATCGTTGCCCACGGGGTGTTACACTACCTGCCCTTTTCTGCCCTCTCCGACGGCAAGAATTTTCTCATCGACAACTATACCCTCCGCTTTCTTCCCGGTGCGAGCGTCCTCAAATTCATAGGCAAAGATAAACTCCAGAAGCGGGGGGGTATGCTCGCCTTTGGAAATCCCGATCTGGGCGACCCCCGCATGGATCTGACGTTTGCCCAGCAGGAAGCGGTATCCGTAGCCGGACTGTTCCCGAATTCCAGAACCCTTCTGAGGCGTGAGGCCACCGAAAGCGCTTTCAAGAAATTCGGGACCGGATTCAACTACCTGCATTTAGCCACCCACGGGATGTTTAATGCGGACGCACCGCTCGCCTCTGCCCTCCTGCTCGCAAGGGATGCCGACAACGACGGCATGCTTACTGTCGGAGATTTGTACTCGATGCGACTGGACACGGATCTGGTAACGCTGAGTGCGTGTGAAACAGGGATCGGGAAAATCAGCAACGGAGACGATGTCGTGGGGTTGACCCGCGGATTTCTGTACGCAGGAGCCAGCACAATCGTCGCGAGTCTGTGGAAGGTCGATGATCTCGCGACTTCACAACTGATGGTGGAATTTTATTCGCACCTAAAAAGACTGAACAAAAAGGATGCCTTACGACAGGCGCAAGTGATTGCCAAAAAGAGATACCGCCACCCCTTCTTCTGGGCGGCCTTTCAGTTGACGGGAACAGGTGATTAGGTTTCCAGTGATACACATATTATTCGGTCACCTGATAAGACAATTTCATCACGGACAAGAAACTGTACCCGTGAGAAAAACGGAAAACCAACTGTATCATGAAGTCTTCAGCATGATTTGAGAAAAATATGGGGGAGGGAAAGGCATGGACGTTCTGCAAACAATAAAGGAGAGGCGATCGATCAATTTTTTTGAACCCGGTGAAGCAATTCCGGACGACAGAATCGGAGAACTCATTGCACTGGCGAATCTGAGCCCTTCGTCAATGAACCTGCAACCCTGGCGCGTCATCGCGGTGCGTACACCGGAGAGAAAAAAAGTCCTGCGGGGCATTGCATTCAACCAGCCGAAAGTGGAGGAAGCTTCGGTTGTGCTTATCATGATTGCTGACCCCCACGCGCTCGAAGAAAACATAGATACCGTGCTCTCAAACTGGGTTGAGCTCGGTTATCTCAAGGCGGAGTCGAAAGAAAATTACCATCGGGCAGCAATGAATCTGTATGAAGGACCGGATAGTCTCAGGAGAAAAATATTTGCGGTAAAAAATACCGGCCTCTTTGCCATGAACATCATGATTGCCGCGAAGGGTCTTGGTTTGGAAACCCATCCCATGGACGGCTTTGACGAAGAAAAATTGAAAGAGGAATTCCACATACCCGAATACTGTGTGGTTCCCATGATCATTGCGGTAGGATACCTGAAAAAGGGGATAACCCTTCTTCCAAGGGCGTTTCGACGCAATACGGGCGATTTTACAAGATTAGAATAGTTGCACTTCCAAACGGTAACAGCCATGTTTTTCAGGATAGCGGCAGATCTGATAATCTTCCTTCACTTTCTCTGGATTGCTTTTGTGATTCTGGGTTTTCCGTTATTTTTATATCTCAATTGGCCGAGATGGAGAATCTTTCACCTCGTCGCACTCGTTGCGATGCTCGTCATGCAACTTACCCGCACCATCTGTCCCCTGACGTATTTAGAGGATTTTCTCAAATCGAAAGGAACAGCAGGTCAGGTCTATCCGGGTCAATTCATGATAGAATCCATAGAAAAACTCATCTACGTGGAGGATTTAACCTTAGAAAAAATCTCATATGCGACGATGCTCTTTCTCGTTGCCGTACTCCTCTCATTCTGGTTCAGACCGGTCACATGGAAGAAGTACAACGGCGCATAGCGATTTAATCATCAATCTTATTCTGACATGGGAGCCCATGTGACGGACACTCGAGAGTATAGTACATGGAAGAACCGACAATCAAAGTAGGCATTATCGAGCTTTACGGAAAGGTCAATGGAGGATTCAACGGTCCGTATCGTGTCAATAATGAACGGCTGCTTGACGGCGGTTTCGCCGTCCGTGCGGCAGAAGACTGCCTCATTCTTTACGACGATGCGGGCAATGAAATTATGCGGCAGAGAGAAATAAGATGTTCACCGCTGCATGATGCGACATTTACCCTCTTCGATGTCACCGTCGGGATACAGTTCCACTGGCAAAGAAAAGAGGAGCAGACATTTCAGGGGGCTCTCACGCTGACTCTCAGTGAGGAAAATACGCTGACGGCAATCAATGAAATTCATTTAGAAGATTATCTGATAAGTGTCATTTCTTCGGAAATGAGTGCGGAAGCGCCACTTGAATTTCTGAAGGCACACGCGATAATTTCCCGGAGCTGGCTCATGGCCGCACCGGATCCCGCACGGACGACACAAGAAACTTTTGCCGTGACCGGCAACATGGATTTCACATCAGTGAACGAGATCATCTGCTGGTACGGCAGAGGCGAGCATGCCCTCTTTGATGTCTGTGCGGACGACCATTGCCAGCGGTATCAGGGAATCACAAGATTCATGTCGGGAAGCCCCAGGAAAGCTGTCGAAGCGACACGGGGCGTATTTCTCACCCACAATGACAAAATATGCGATGCCCGTTATCACAAGGCCTGCGGGGGTATCACAGATACATTCGACCACACCTGGGAGGACACACCCATTCCTTACCTCTCCTCGATTCCAGACGCGCCCGCATTTTATGAGCCCGTCCATACGGAAGAACAGGCAACGCAGTGGCTTCTCTCCAGCCCCGATGTGTACTGCAATACCACCGATGAAAATCTCCTCAGGCAGATCCTTCCTTTTTTCGATCAGGGAACGAAGGATTTCTTCCGCTGGAGAGTGAAATACCGCCGCGAGGAACTGGAGGAAATCCTCAGGATGAAATCAGGCATCGATTTCGGAGACCTCGAGAGCCTCAGCGCCGTTGAGCGGGGACCCTCAGGAAGGATCATCCGGTTGAAAGTCAAGGGTTCAAAGAAGACGATTGTCGTGGGCAATGAATTAGAGATCCGCCGCTGGCTGTCCCGGAGTCACCTGTACAGCAGCGCATTTATTGTCACCGCCGGGGGCGGTTCTCCCGCTGCTCCGGATCATTTCATACTCCATGGCGCCGGATGGGGACACGGAGTCGGGTTATGTCAGATAGGCGCTGCCGTCATGGCCACGAAGGGATTTACCGCGGAGGAAATCCTGAAACACTACTTCCGCGGCACGGAACTGCAGAAACGCTACTGAGAAGGTGCAATGATGCATTTGCCACAGATAAAAACGGCTTTTGTGCTGGGGGCGGGACTGGGAATGCGTCTCCGCCCCCTGACAGACACCTGTCCGAAGCCACTTTTACCCGTGAACGGACGCCCCATAATCACCTACGTAATGGATCATCTGATCACAGCAGGCATTGAGCGCTTCATCGTCAATACCCACCACTGTGCGGAAGCCTACCACCGGGTTTTCCCTGACCGGCAGTGGAGGACCATCCCCATCATCTTTCGCCACGAACCGGTCCTTCTTGACACCGCAGGCGGTATAAAAAATATTGAAGATCTCCTTGAGAATGATCCTGTACTCCTTGTGTACAACGGCGACATCATCACGGACCTCCCGCTGCAGAGACTTTTCGATACCCACCGGGAGAAGCAAAAGGAAGCAACACTCGCACTGCGAAGCAAAGGCTCTCCGTTGAATGTGAATATAAACAATCGTGGTGAGGTATGTGATCTGCGTCAGATTCTCGGAGACCCCGGCGTCATGAGTTGTCTCTTTACCGGTATCTACGTCGTCGAGAAACGTTTCCTGAGCCGTCTGAAACCGGGCCACAAGGAATCGGTCATCAACGTGTTCATCGAGATGATAAGAGAAAAGCCCGGTTCGGTATCGGGAGTGATTATTGACGAAGGTCAATGGCACGACATCGGTTCCACCGAGGAATATGAAAGAATGAACACCTTTCTCCCGCAATCCGGCAATGGGGATGCTTCAAATCAATAGAAATCTTTTCCGATGAAACGCGCGTATTCTGAAATGCATGACTTCGCCCGCCAGGTCCTGAGCCTCGGGAGAGCAGTCCCCCTTCGCATTTCCCTTTTGGCAAGGGGCGGCTCACACCGCTCTTTCTACCGCATCCGCTGGGGGAAAAATCTCTCCGCCGTCTTCATGCACTACGACCATACACGGGAAGAAAACAATTATTATGCAGAGATTGCAACATTTCTCCGCGGTATCGGCATCCCCTCACCGCAGATCATGGCTCATGACCCCGCGCGAGGATTCATCCTTATGGAAGACCTTGGTGATGTGACCCTCTGGTCTTTGCGTCACAGACCGTGGCGAGAAAGAAGTCATTATTACCGGTTAACCCTTTCCATCATGCACAGACTTCATACCTTCCCCCTGGAGAGGTTCCCCGGTGGCGAAGTCCGCCTCATGGCCGGATTCGGAGAAGAACTCTATCGATGGGAACATAATTATTTTCTGGACAACTGTGTCCGGGAGGCATGCGGCATGAAACTCGACGAGGGCACGCGAAAAAAATTATCCGCCGAACTGAGAAATTTATCACATCGTCTCGGAAAAACCGCGCTATGCCTTGTACACAGGGATTTTCAGTCCCGAAATGTAATGATTCGCGATCACGAGCCGGTGCTCATCGATTTCCAGGGTATGCGCTTCGGCAGCATGTTCTATGATCTGGGATCGCTCCTCTACGATCCCTATGTGACCTTTACAGAAAGAGAACGGGAGGCC
>VGTB01000005.1 GCA_016874835.1 Deltaproteobacteria bacterium
CTATCGTAGAAGGAGGAACGTGGGGGTACATAGACAATAAGGGCGATTGGGTTATCTCACCGATATTCGGTTTTGCCGGTCAATTCGAAGAGGGGAAAGCACGGGTAAAATTAAACGGCAGGTGTGAATTTATCAACAAGAGCGGGAAGATCATTTCAGACTGTAAAGAAGAAAGAGAACAGGAACGTCTGAAGGAAAACGGCAAGGTCATGTATTAACATCATCACATAATTTTTTTTGGATTATCCTATATAATTTGCTTTACTTACCTCTGTTTTTACATTATTAGTTTTCCGGTAACGGCAGTAGCACCCAAAAGATACTTTGGACATTCAGGCCTTTACAGAAGAAGGGCCCGAAGGTTTTGAGGAATACGCGATGCTCAAGATACTCGTAATTGACGACGATTCGTCCATGTGTGAAACCTTGGAAATGTATCTCACAGAGGAAGGCTACGGTGTGGTAACCGCCGGTACAGGAACCGAAGGATTGAAAAAGTATAAAGATAGCCCTACTGACGTGGTTATCTTAGACATCCGTCTCCCTGACATCGACGGATTCACCGTCCTCAAGAATCTGAAAAGAGAGAATGCAAACGTCAAGGTTATCATGATTACCGCATTTCACGAGATAGACTCCCGCATCAAGGCTAATCAGGCCGGCGCCTTCGCATATCTCAAAAAACCTATCGACATGTATGAACTGGATCGTGCCATCGAAAATGCCTTCAAGACAAGCCAGACCGACAAAGATATATGAATTGATTTCTTTAATGAAAGAGGAAGGAAACAGATAAAGGTTTTCGCTTCCGGTTACCCTCCTTTTGATTTCATCCTTGAGTATTTGCATTCCGTTCCGGGCCGTTTATCCAACGTGTTAATCGAACACAACGAGACCCGTCTCACGATCAATGACCTTCGAGATGGGACAGTTTCTTAATGTGTGATATGAAAGAGAAGAATTCTATAATCATAAGGGATTATTCAATATGGTCTTTCGAGGGTAAAAACTTGTGAAACGTCAATTGAGAATGTCGACCGGGGGAGAAATATGGCAATATTTACGGATAAAGCCATAGTTGTCACAGGAGCATCGGAGGGTATAGGGCGTGCATTATGCCTTGCATTGGCACCTCAAAAAGCCAAATTGGCAATTGCGGCCAGAAATGAAGGGCGCCTTCATGAGTTGAAATCGGAGTTGGAGAAAAAAGGCGCCCAGGCGCTGGTTATAAAGGCGGATGTGACGAGCGAAGAAGACTGCAAGAGACTGATAGGAATGACCATTGACAAATGGGGATCGATAGATGTGCTGGTAAATAATGCAGGGGGGACTATGTGGACCAATTTTGAAGATATTACAGATACCTCTCTCTTCGAGAAAATGATCAGATTAAACTATTTAGGAAGTGTGTATTGTACTTACTACGCATTGCCGCATCTTAAGAAATCCAGGGGACTGATTGTTGCCGTTTCCAGTGTGGCAGGAATGACGGGCGTCCCCACACGGACAGCTTACGCAGCGAGTAAACATGCTTTATTTGGTTTTTTTGATTCGCTCAGGATCGAACTCGAAGGAACAGGAGTAAGTATAACGATGGTGGCACCCGATTTTGTACTTTCTGAAATTCATCGGCGTGCCCTGGGACACGACGGTAAGCCGTTGGGAAAGAGTCCTTTACAGGAAAGTAAGATTATGACCGCCGAAAAGTGTGCGGCACAAATTGTCAAGGCAATGGAGAACAGGGATCGTTTATTAATAACATCTCCCCGGGCGAAGGTGGGACGCTGGATCAGATTGTTCTCTCCGCGATTAATCGATCACATTGCAAAAAAGGCAATCCGGGAGAAGAAATAGGATAGGGAATATCATTTTAGTAAATAATTTATGAAAATGAGTGCGGAATTACATTAAAGATAGAGTATCCATGAGCTCATCCGGAAACTTGAAAATCATCGATAGATGGAAACATAAAAAAGACGATCCGGAAATACAGGAGGCTTTTAAAATCGCCACTGTCGGTCCTGGCACAAGTATTCTGCTCCTTGATGACTCGATAGACATGCCCAATCATTATGGATTGTTTTTGCCAAAACGTTTATATCGATACAGCGGCCACCTGTGGGATGAGGTATTCCGGTCTGCGATGAGGTATGATTATGATTACAGTCTTGGTTGTGAATACTATATCGCGATATCCAGCAGAGTAAACCGGATAAGGAAGGAGTACCCTGCTTTCTTTATGTACGTGTGTGCTCACGAGATGGGACACGCCCGTATCTTTCTCTCAAATCCTGAATTGCATATCTTCTCTTCTTTACTGGAATCATTTTTCAAAGAAGCATCCGGGACAATAAAAATAAATCCATGGGAGTATCCCCATGAAAAGCGTTGCGACCAATTCGGCCTCTCTGTTGCGAGCAAGATATATTCACACGATACGTTAAAAGCGGAAATCCCTCAACTTATGAACAGCCGGATATTTAACGCGGATAATCTCGAGCCGTTATTACTGCTCCCTGAACGGGACAATTTTAACGGATTGCGTGACGAATTGATACACTTCTCAATCTCCTATAAGAATGAGCTGATCGCGCTTTGGATAGAAGACTTAAGAAGGTGTGGCAACTATTCTCTTGTGAACGAAATCAAAGACATTGAATCCCTGTTCGTCCATTAAAACGCATCATAAGATGACTTCACGATCCTCCCTGCTCCAGCACGATGATCATGAATCCAATAAGCATGAGGATCGTCCCTGTCAGTCTTTCTCTGAAACCGGTTTCCTTAAAGAGAAAATGACCGTACATCACGCCGACCAGAAGACTTAATCGACACACAGAAACCGTGTACGCCACATTCGCCAGGCTCATGGCAATGGTATAGAAGATCGTCGTGACGGCTGCGAAAAGTCCGGGGAGCACGGAGATTTTCAAAGACTCTTTGCAGATGCGCCCATGAGTATGGATTTTGCCAATTTTGAAAATAACCGGACTTACGACAATGAAAAACACCAGATTATATATCACACCGAAAAAAAGCGCGGACGAATGGTTAATAGCTTCTTTGCCGAGTGTGTTTGTGAGTCCATAAATCACGGCTACGGTAATCATGAAGACAGAGCCTGTTTCCTTACCGATGGCCCTCACCGGTTCCAGAAACCCTTTGCCGATTTCTTTCAAATTCAAAGTATAACTCCCAAAAGCAATCATCACTATGCCGATGCCACCCCAGTAAGATACCAATTCCCCCAACAGTACGTAGGGAATAATAATCAGCACAACGGGTGTTAAAGACAGGAACGGAACCGTTAGACTCAAGGGAGATATTTTAATCGCTTTCATATAAAGGATGTACGCAATTACCTCAAACGGCAACGCAAAGAGACACGCTTTATAAAAATCTCCATCAAGGGACGGCATGGGGATGAAGAAGAGGCAGGGAGATAAAAGGAGGACAACTATCAGTTGGCGTAGCCATGCGATGGTGTACTCATCATGAAGTTGCAAAGCTTTCTTTGTGAGGGCATCAGTAGTTCCACCGGTGAGGGCGGCAATCAACGCCAGCAGTATCCAGACATCATCCATATTTAACGTTTAACTGAATTAGACCTGATAATCAACTGCTTCTTGAAAAATTGTTTTTTGCTCATTTATCTTTTCCCGTTGACTCTTTTCTCTCTCTTCCCTACTGTGTGTTATAAAAATGAATGAAAGGGGTAAAATAAATGAAAAGAATCTGTATCGGCTTTATAATGTGCTTGCTTATGGCAGGATTGGTTTTTGCGAGGGAGGATGCAAATATGAAAGACACATTTTCTGTGATTCATTCAAGGAAGAGCGTCAGGAACTTCACGGGTGCAAAGGTAAGCAAGGCTGATCTCGACAAGATCATTAGAGCGGGAATGGCGGCGCCCTCTGCGGTAAATATGCAGCCGTGGTCTTTTGTAGTGGTAAGCGAGAGAAAAAAGCTGGACGAGCTTGCCGCAGGGCTTCCATACGCACAGATGCTTTTCAAAGCGGGTGCGGCGATAATCGTGTGCACCGAACCGGATAAGGCATACGGGAAGGACAAGGATTTAGCAGTGATCGACGCATCACTCGCAGGTGAAAATATCCTGCTTGCGATAGAAGCTCTCGGGCTTGGCGGTGTGTGGACTGCCGGATATCCCTATGAGGACAGGATGTCACATGTGCGTACCGTGTTAGGCATACCTCAGGAAGTTATTCCTTTGAATGTGATACCCGTGGGTGTTCCCACCGGAGCAGACAGACCGAAAAACAAATACAAGAAGGAGAAGATACACTGGGAACAATGGTAATGTGATATCAAGCGAGAAAAGAAATGAGGCAGAGCCAATTCGACTCTGCTGACATAACAGATTCCCATATCTTATACTCCGACCGTCGAAAAGGAACTTCTCATCGATTACAATAAGATGCTCTAAAATAATAAATACAAGGAGATTCCATGAAAACATATGACCTTTATACAGATACCGGAGGTACATTACTTGCTGATGGCAAAAAACTCAGTAAAGATGATGTCTGTGTTGAAGCTATCGGAGCGATTGATGAAATCAATTCGTTTCTCGGTATAATATACGTGCAACTCGCAGATGAAGACCTCAAAGCCATGATCGACTATATTCAGCGAAATCTGTGCCGCATTAATTCCGTCTTGGGAAATGCCGATGTGAATTTTGAAAGATTCCGGGTAAATGCAATAGAGAAAATGATTCAACAACTTGAAACAGGTCTTTCCCCTTTGAGTAATTTCATATTATCCGGTTCAGGCCTGCTTTCCGCACATATTCAATTTTCCAGAGCATTGGTGCGAACAGCCGAACGCCGTGTTGGGGCATTCAGGGTTAAGAATGAGAACATTATGCCGTTTTTAAATCGGCTTTCTGATTTGCTTTTTCAAATGGCCCGCAAAGTAGATCAAACAGAAAAGCGATCTGAAAGACTGTGGAAGGGTGAATGATTACATTATGTAACCTCATTGCAGAAGGAGTCATAATGAACCTACGATCCCAAGGCATCATCACGGTAATGCTCACCGGTATTTGGGTGAATGCTTCTGAATTTTTTAGAAATGAGATTCTTCTAAAGACATATTGGGTTGACCATTATCAATCACTCGGAATGACTTTTCCCTCTGAGCCGGAGAATGGAATGATTTGGGTCGCATGGGGGTTTTTATTCGCCACAGCGATTTATTTCATCTCCAGAAAATTCAATCTAATGCACACGACACTGATCAGTTGGTTTATGGTGTTTGTGTTGATGTGGATTGTAACCTGGAACCTGAACGTACTTCCAATTGCCATCCTTATTTATGCTGTTCCGCTCAGTCTGCTGGAAGCCTTAATAGGTGCTTATATTTGTAAAAAGATATCTCCAATTGAATAAGAAATAGAACCCGCCAATCTGTCGGGTGGCTTTCAGTCGCTGGTGATCCCTGAAGTTACTCACTTTTGATCCATGATGCCCAGTCCCGACAACGTACTGCAATTCACCCTTTGTATACGACAAAAATGCTCGGTCCCTTTCTGAAGTCAATGATTGACTGATTTTGAGAACCATGCGAAAGTGCAAACAGTAATGTTTGAAGTATTGTGGCACCGCCGGGGAAACCATGCCGTAAACGGAGAAAACAATATGAAGCTTAAAAAGCATTCCGCAAAATTAGCCATATTGCTGCTATCTTGTTTCCTGTTGGCCTTCTCCTTTAAAGACATCAAGTTAAGTAGCTATGCTCAGAAACAGCAGCTGCATGAAATAATTAATATGCTCCAACCAAGAGTTGATGAAGGCGATACATTGTCTTCATTCCAGCTTTTCTTACTGGCCGCCTCTTACAACGGAATCCGCAACTACAGCAAAGCGCTCGCCACGATAGACTTGCTACAAAAGCAGATTGACAAGGGCGATAGAACTTATGTCGGTTCCGATCTTACCGTTTATCCGCAAATCCTTCGCGGTTATATTTATCTGGACCAGGGGGAGACTCAGAAGGCCATCCAGGAAGGCAGCCTTGCTTATAAACTGTTGCATGAAGACGGACGCGAGAGAAATAGCTTCTATACATCTCAGCTGATCGATATTTACGATGTTCTGGGTGTTGCCCATGCTCTAACCGGAAATAAAGTAGATGCTCAAAAAATTGCTAATTCACTGCAAAAGCTAAGCATCACGGTCATGAACGGGCCTCCCAAATACACCGCATTGGCACGGATTTATATGGCGTTGAAGGAGTATGATAATGCTCTGACCGCCATCAAGAATCCGGATGCAAAGGTAACAGGATTCATTACAGCATTTTACGATCAGACCTTCCAGGAGATTCCCAAGCTTTATATCTTATCGAAAAGTCTTTACGAAACCGGAAACATAAAAGAAGCCAAAGAAGGATATGCCCAGCTTTTAGGACACCCGCAGATTGAACAAATAGGCGGCATCTACTGGATTGTTCTTCTCGACCGCGCGAGAATAGCACTGAGCGAAGGGCAGAATACCGCCGCCGAAGACATGCTCAAAAAAGCAATTGACGTCATTGAAAAGCAACGATCTTCGATTAATTCCGAAGCGGGACGCATCGGCTTTGTCGGTGATAAACAAATGGCATACGCCGAATTGACGGAACTGCTTCTTGCTCACGGCCGTTATGAAGAAGCATTCGCTTACGTGGAACGTGCCAAAGCCCGCGCTTTAGTAGATTTGCTGGCTTCGCAAAAGGGAATAAATGTCCACGGCGGACAGACAGAGCAAATAAAAACAACTTTGGTTCATCTTGATAAGTTAGAAGATAATTTAGCTGTGGTGGCGCAAGTCAAAGACAAGGAAAATCAGAACAAAAGCCGCGCTGTCGTTTTAGCACTGAAAAAAGATCTGAAGGAAAAAGCGCCGGAACTGGCGGCTCTCGTTTCCGTAACCACACCGGCAACGGCGGAGATCCAAAGCAAGATTAAAGACGATGAAACATTGCTGGAATATTACTGTGCGGGCAAACAATGGTATGTTTTTATTTTAACAAACAAGAGTATTGTGGCGCAGAAGTTGTCGATAGCAGATTTGGAAAAAAATATTGAAGCCCTGCGCAAAAATATCACGACACGAAACTTATCGGAATTCAACCAATATAGCCAGACGCTATACCGTCAAATATTTACATTGGCGGCTCCCTCAATTAAAACAATAAAACTGATTATCGTTCCACATGGTTCTTTGCACTATTTGCCTTTTGCCGCCCTTTCAGACGGCAAGGAATATCTCATTGACCGTTTCAGCATACGAATGCTGCCCAGCGCCAGTGTTCTAAGTTTCCTCAAAGGATGGGCGAAGCAAGAGAATAGAGGCGCCCTGATTTTCGGCAATCCGAAACTGGACGATCCGAAATATGATTTGAAATTCGCGCAGGACGAGGCCCTTGCCATTGGCAAGATAATTCCTAAATCCAATGTTCTTTTACGCAGTGAGGCATCAAAAACAAACCTGCAAAACTTGGGAAGCAAGTATTCCATAATTCATCTGGCTGTCCATGGCGTATTTGATCTGGATAAGCCCCTTAATTCAGCGCTGCTGCTGGCCGCAGATAAAAATAACGACGGACAATTGAGAGCAGGTGACCTGTATAATTTATCTTTAAGTGCCGATTTGGTCACTCTCAGTGCCTGTGAAACGGCCATGGGAAAAGTGGCAACAGGCGATGATGTTGTCGGCTTTACGCGTGGGTTTTTCTATGCTGGAGCAAGCTCGTTGATATCCAGCTTGTGGCAGGTGGATGACGAGGCAACCCGCGATTTAATGGTTAATTTTTACATCAATCTGTCGCAGATGAGTAAAGATGAAGCCTTGCGACAGGCACAGCTCAAAGCTAAAAAACAATACCCGCATCCCTATTACTGGGCAGCGTTTTTACTCACCGGAAGTGCAATGTAAAAAACTAAGCACTCAAAGTTCCCTCCGACCTGGTTACATTATTCAATATCGGCTAATTATGGAGGAGAATAATATGGTCAATCTTATTTTGTTGTCATATCGAAGATTTCAAACAATCTTCTGCACTTTTGTTAGCTGATACAGGTTGTGAACCTGTAAATGAAAGCAGCGTTTGTGAATCAAATCTCAGCCCCAAGAATGAAACATCAACGATACTCATGAACCATGCTATTGTATTATCCCCAGAATTGATGTATGAAAATATTGATAAGTTGCAAAAATGGTGCACCGATGAGATCTTTCCTTGCTCGAATTTTACTTTTGTCATTACTTTATTCCTTTGCTGCGTCAACTCCTTTGCAGGCGGCTACAGAGCAGCGAGTCGCTTTAGTGATCGGCAATGGCAGTTATGCATCTTCACCATTGGCCAACCCTGTGCATGACGCCACCGATATGGCCACCTCCCTCAAGCGTTTGGGTTTTAAAGTTACCTTAAAGAAAAATGCTCATTTGCAGGACATGGAAGAAGCGATCCGTGACTTCGGCGATAGCCTGAGGGGCGGGGTAGTCGGACTTTTCTTTTACGCGGGTCACGGCGTCCAGATCGCGGGGAAGAATTATCTTATCCCCATCGGTGCAAAGATCAAAAGGGAGACGGACGTGAAGTATCAGGCCGTCGATGCGGAAATGATTCTCGACGAAATGGCAAACGCAGGGAACAGCATGAACATCGTTATCTTGGATGCCTGCCGGGACAACCCCTTCGGACGGAGTTTCCGAACTGCCTCTCGCGGGCTCGCCATTATATCCTCCGCACCAAAAGGCAGCTACATAACTTACTCGACAAGTCCGGGCAAGGTGGCCGCAGACGGCTCCGGAAGGAACAGTCCCTACACGAAGGCGCTGTTAACCCACATGGCCGTCCCCGGTCTTCCCATAGAAGAGGTATTCAAAAAAGTACGTCAGGAACTGGGGAAAAAAACGAAAGGACAGCAGATCCCCTGGGAATTGTCTTCCCTGGAGGGCAATTTTTTCTTTACCCCGCCAAAGGGGCAAGGGACAACGGCAAGAGTAAAAGTTGAGACTGAAAGTCCGGCAGCGGATTATGAAGCCGAGAGAACACGTTTAGAAGAGGAAAGAAAGAAGCTGGAGCAGGAGAAGGAATTGCTGGAGCAGAGGAAAGCTCTGGAGGAAGAGCAAAGGCGCCTGCAAGAGGAACGGAAAAGGATTGAAGAAGGGAAAAAGAAATTAGCCTATGTTCCGACGCAGGAGACAAGATTTATTCAACGTCTCAATGCAAGAGTAACGGAAATCAAATTTTTCGAGGGCGGTTACACCCCACCGGCCAAAGAACAGAGAGAATACAGACGCAATTTCCCGAAGAATGCAACCAGATACGTGAACTGGGAGGTGAATTTAGCATTTCCGGCACCGGGGCGACGCATCGATTTCAAAATTGAACATATCTGGTTTGGACCACATGGAAACGAAATCTTCCGCGCCCATTGGGATTCTTACGTCCTTGCCGACTGGACCGGATCCTGGCACAACCACGGCTACGGATGGAATAACGTATCTCCCAGCACCTGGCAAGCAGGCATGTATCGAGTGGATTTCTACGTCGATGGCGATAAAATCGCCAGCGAGAACTTCACCATTTATTGACATTGATGAAAAAGTGATTGTCTGCCTATAATCTCTGCCAACTTTGATGTATCAGCTCCATCAATAACATCTTTCAGTTCTGTGATTATCTTCCCATACAGGTCGATTAAGTGACGGGCGTCCGGGTTCATCGTCACAATCTCGGCATACAGCCCGGGATTCCGACAGAAAACCCTCTCGAGAACCTCCATCTTCGTCCGGAAATTTGGTGTGGAAAATTGCAACAGTTCCGACATGTCCACACCGGTCCTGCTCAAAACCATCCCCATTGCGATCGTATTGAAGTGATTGAGTCCCTGGACGATCGCCATCATCCGGTCATGCTTTTCCGGCGTCGCTTCCACAATCGACGCCCCGTTTTTTCCGAGAATACCCTTAAGCCACGGAAGCCATCTGTTACCCCGGGCCGGGCAGAGGACAACATTTTGTCCCGCCATCGACTCAACATGGGGACCGAAGAGGGGATGACATCCGATTACCTCCGATACGGACGATTCCAGCATGGCAGTTACCGGTTCCCGTTTCAGCGAAGTCAGATCCATAAGGAGAGCATTTTCACGCATATATGGCCCGACCGTATTTATTACGGTGCCGGTCACCCCGATGGGAACGCTTACGATAACCACCTGGCATGTTCCGGCCATTTCAGCGGCATTCATCCCGCTTTTCCTGCCGGATACATGAATAGTGTTCCCCTCCTTTTCAAAGAAACGGGCAAACCACCTTCCCATGCCTCCGGTACCGCCGATGATTCCAATATCAATTCCCATCATCCCCTCACCGCCTTCTGTCTCAACACGTGATCCGCAAGGATTATGTTCACCATGGCCTCACACACGGGGACGATACGGGGGATTACCGATACGTCATGCCTTCCCCTGACGGAGATTTCCACCGGTTCTCCCTGGACGTTCACGGTCTGCTGTGGTATCGCGATGGACGGTATGGGCTTACAGGCTACCCGTATGATGATCTCTTCGCCGGTTGTAATTCCTGCCAGTATCCCACCCGCGTGATTGCTCACAAAACCATCCGGCGTCATGGGATCGTTCGTCTGGGAGCCGGTCATTTCCGCAACTCCGAAACCGGTGCCTATCTCCACTCCCTTCACTGTCCCTATGCTCATGAGGACCTTGGCAAGATCGGCATCCATTTTATCAAAGACAGGTTCTCCCAGACCTGGAGGACATCCCCTGACGATGATCTCGACAATCCCTCCGAGTGAGTCGCCACGTTGCTTTGCATCTCCCAGTTTCGCTTCCATTTTTTCTGCTGCATCAGGATCGGGACACAGCAAACGGTACTGTTGTATCTCATCGCGGGTGAGCTTTTTGATCGCACCGCCCTCCAGGCGTGCCACAACTCCTCCCAGTGCCTTCGTATAGGCAACGACCTCCATACCTTCACGGGATAAGATCCTGCCGGCAACTGCTCCGGCGGCAACACGGGCAGCAGTTTCCCGGCCTGAGGCACGCCCGCCGCCGCGGTAATCACGAATGCCATACTTTCTGAAATAGGTAAAATCACCATGGCCCGGCCTGAAAACGTCTTTAATATCTTCATAGGCACTGCTGTCCACATTGGTGTTCTGAATGACCAGGGATATGGGAGTGCCTGTCGTCTTCCCCTGAAAAACTCCCGAGAGGATGGAAACAACATCTTCTTCCCCCCGGGAAGAACTCGATGCAAGTTGCCCCGGCCTTCTCCTGTCAAGGACTTCCTGAATATCCCGCTCCACCAGATCGATACCGGGGGGACATCCCTCGATTACAGCGCCGAGAGCAGGTCCGTGAGATTCGCCCCAGGTGGTAACTTTAAAGAGTACTCCTATCGAACTTCCTGACATGTCATATCCTCCCCATCAACTTGCCCCGTTTCCTTTAAGAACCGGCATATGGCAGCGACCGCTGCATCGACACCTGATTCTCCCGTGTTTACAGAGAAATCCGCGAGCCCGCGGTAGACCGGTATCCTCACCTCCAGCATATTTTCGGTTTCCCGCACAATATCGTCACAGGAAAACGACGGCCTTCGCTCGCCGCTGCTCATATCACCCTGAATTCTTTCCACGATAGTCTTCACATCGGCGTCCAACCATATCAATACCCCGCACCGTTTCAGGATTTCCGCATTTCCCTTATCCATCACAGCTCCTCCGCCGGTTGCGATGACGCTTCTCTGCAGACCCTGGAGTTCACGAACGGTTCCTCTCTCCCTGTCGCGGAAACACTCCCATCCTTCCTGAGCGACCATTTCTCTGATCGATCTCCCAACGGCGGCCTCAATTATCTCATCAGTATCATAAAATGGCATCCCGAGTTTCTCCGCGAGCCTTTTCCCGATTGCCGATTTCCCGGTTCCCCGATACCCGATCAATATTATGTGCACTCGACCGTTTCTCCTCTTCCGATCTCGTTGTGTGCAGTCATGAAATTATTTCTCATACAACTTCTTCAGTTCATCCCAGAAACCGGGAAAGGATTTGCGGACGCACTGCTCATTCTTTATCCTCATCCCCGGAACTGCGAGTCCCGCCACGGAGAAGCTCATGGCAATACGGTGATCGTTGTACGTTTCAATCTCCGCGCCGCGCGGTTTTCCCCCATCCACTGCAAGCCCGTCTTCCGTTGCCTTCGCCGCAATACCTATCCTGGTCAGTTCATTCACCATCGCAGCGATACGATCACTTTCCTTGAACCGAAGGTGAGCAACATTGGTAATCACCGTCAGGCCTTCCCTGAACGCCGCCAGCACCGCGAGCGTCGGCACCATGTCCGGCATATTTCCCATATCGAAAACCCTGTATCCTCCTCTGAGCGGTCCACCGACAACCTCGACCCATGATTCATCCCGCACCACGGAACAGCCAAGTTCCTCCAGGATGCGGAGAAGTCCAACATCTCCCTGCAGGCTGTCAGGATTGACATTCATAACCCGTACTCGCCCCCGGGTGAGAGCTGCGGCAAGAAAGAAATAGGAAGCACTGGAAACATCCCCCTCGATCCGGTACCTCCGCCCCGAGTAGCGCTGTCCGCATCTCACGTGAAAATGGTTCTCCTCTTCCCTGAACACTTCGACACCGAAGTCATCCATTACCCTCAGGGTCATGTCAATATACGGTTCGGAAACTGTTTTCCCCTCAAGACGTATCCCGATATCTCCATGAGCATACGGCGCGCCGATCAGGAGGGATGAGACAAACTGGCTGCTTTCCACATCCCTGAACGTGACCACTCCGCCATTGATCCCCCCCGTATCGATTCTGAGGGGTGGATACCCTTTTCCTCCCTTGCTGTGTGAGGAAACTCCCAGTTCATGAAGTGCCGCCAGGAGTGGTTTCACCGGTCTCTCCCGGAGACGCCTGTCACCGTCAAGGGTGAACTCTCCCCTTCCCAGAGAAACCATGGTTGTGAGGAAACGTAACGCCGTCCCGTTATTCCCCAGGAATACCTTTTGTTGGGGATTACGAATCACACCCCCCGTTCCCGTAACAGTCACCTCATCATCAGAGATAAGAAGTTCGACGCCTAAGGAACGCAATCCTTCCATGAGGTAACAGGTATCTTCAGAAACTAACACATTACTCAGTACCGACATACCCTCTGCCAGTGAAGCGATGACGAGTGCCCTCTGGGTGTAACTTTTAGAGCCGGGAACCCTGACAGTGGCGTTCACATGGTCTACAGGTTTAATTTCCATGTATCAGGTACTCCTCAACAACACTTTTCATAAATGGTCTCGGAGGCTCCAGTCCCGTCCAGAGTTTGATCTGCTCCGCTCCCTGATGGATAAACATGTCGAGACCGGGTAGAACGGCACATCCCTCTTTCTGGGCATCTCTGAGCAGCTTTGTTTTAAGAGGGTTGTAGATCGCATCCATGACCCACCGGTAGTTGGACAGGACTGAACCATTTACAGGAGACTCATCTACATTCGGTATCATGCCCACGGGAGTTGTGTTTACCAGACAATCTGCCCTCACTTTCTCAATATCACTCAAGGGGTGGAATGAGCACCCCCACTCCTGAGCCAGACCTTGACCCCTCTCGATATTTCTGCTCACGATTACCGGAATGCCTCCCGCTTTCAGAATACCGAATATCGCTGCCCGGGCAGTACCTCCCGCACCGATAATGGCAAAACGCTTTCCTTTGATATCCATCTCATCTTCAAGGGATTGTACCAGGCCCATCCAATCGGTGTTGTACCCTTTCAGCCGGCCGTTCTCATTGACGATCGTATTTACCGCCCTGATCTCCAGGGCATCAGCATCGATTTCATCCAGATGTGCCATGACCGCTGTCTTGAACGGGATAGTGACGCTCACCCCGCTGATACCCATGCCTCTTATACCGCTGATTGCGGACACCAGGTCGTGGATACAGAAGGCCATGTATCTTCCGTCAACATTCATTGCGGCCAGTGTAGCATTGTGCATCAGAGGTGAAAGACTTTGCGTCACGGGATTGCCGAACAGGGCAAACATCTTTGTGCGGGAAGAGACAGGCAATTGACTTTCCCCGAAACAGGTCCCGCTGGCAAGTTTCATGATACTCTTCATTTCTGAAACGGTAAACTGGCCTGGAGCGGATTCTGCACCCCGTGTGAGAGAAGCAAAATTGAGATAAGATCCCAGAAAAGGCGCCATGACTCTGCTTATTCGCCCCTGGTCTCCCATGCAGAAGGCAATGATCTCCTGACTCCTGCCCCTGGCATAGGCAATGAGGTTGAGAATCCTGAGATTATCCTCCGGTCTTACGGCAAAGGTCACGATTTTGACGATCCCCGCACCGGCCTGGACACACCGGTGGAATACTTTTTTTAACGCTTCCACAGACGGAGTCCTCTGATAATCGTGATGGGAAACTATCAGTGTCGTCCGTTTCCCAGTTTCCTCAATCAATGATACCAACTCCCGGCGCAAATATTCCGGCGTGTCCAGCTCTACATCTATATAATCAGCCCCCAGAATGACAGCCTCTTTCAACACTGCGATTCTCTGTTGCTCACCCGATGCAGGTTCAGAATCTCTCATGACAAAGGGTGAGCAGAACGGATCTCTCCCCGGTCCGTTTTGCCGATCCGGCGGTTCAGATGTTCCATCGGGAGAGAATCCCCTCATCCTGTTGGTAACCAGGATTTTCAAAGGAACTGGGGACGATTTACACCTTGTCACCAGTGAGTTCAGGTTTCCATCACGGATCAAATCCATTCTCAACTCAACGACATCGGCGAAGGACAGGATTTTTTCAACCTGCCGCAAAGCCTCTGCCTGTGTCTGTGCTGTGACAGGGATGCAAATCATAACACCTCTTCGCTCCTGGGGTATGAACCGAGAATATTGAGAAACGTGGTCTGCTTCGCCAGATCCTTCATACATGTCTTAATTTTCCTGTCTTCAATATGCCCCACAAAATCAACGAAAAAGAGATATTCCCATAATCTCTCCTTCACGGGATGAGATTCGATTTTCATCAGGTTTATCCGTCGCTCCGCAAATGGCCTCAGGGCATTGTAAAGAGCCCCCGGCGCGTGGGGTGTGCCGAAAAGGATCGATGTTTTATCCCTGCCCGTCTTCCCGCTTGCTCTCTCTCCGATCACCAGAAACCGCGTCGTGTTTGAGGGATTGTCCTCGATATCCTCCGCAATGATGTTCAATCCATAGGTCGCTGCGGCAAGACGGCTTCCTATAGCGGCACTACTGCCTTCTTTCCGGGCCACCCGGGCCGCGGCGGCGGTGCTCTCCACCTCAATGCACGGCACGCGGGGGAAATGGAAGTTCAACCATCCACGGCACTGGGCAAGGGCCTGGGGATGGGAATAAATACTCGAGATACCGTCCATCCGGTTTTGGAGGGAAAGCAGGCAATGACTGATCTTGAGGAAGATCTCCGCCTGAATCTTCAGAGGTGTGGACAGCAGACGATCGAGGGTTACATTTATCGAGCCTTCGAGAGAATTTTCTACGGGTACAACTCCCCATTGCACGTTACCCTTTTCAACCTCATCAAAAACGCTGTAAATCGATCTCTGAGGGATGAGGTGGGTACTCGACCCGAAATGAGATTGAGCGGCCAGGTGGCTGAAGGATGCTTCCGGTCCCAGATAGGTGACTGTGACGGGTTTTTGCAGCGCCCGGGAAACGGAGATTATCTCTCTGAAGATTTTCTTCAGATATCTGTCCGGCAGTGCACCGCCATTTACCTTTTTCAGGTAGTCAAATATTTTAGCTTCCTGAGACGCATCATACACATCCAACCCCTGCTCTGCTTTAATCTTTCCGATTGTAACGGATATCCGGGCTCTCTCATCAAGGAGTCTTACAATCTTTCGGTCAGTTTGTTTGAGTTTATCCCGGAGGTCTTCAAGTGATGGTAACGTCATTTTTTCAATCCCTCTATAGTTTCGCGGAGAACCCCCTCTGGTACCCCGCCGTTGATGAACGGCATTCCCATTTTTTTCAGCAAAACGAAATGAATGGTACTGCCCTCTTTCTTCTTGTCCATTCTCAACCGGGAGAGAATCCCCTCCGTCGCAACCGACCGGGGTATATGGAGAGGGAGACCGGCCCGTCTCATCAATCGCTCAAGCCTCATGCGATCCTCTCCGGGGAAATTGTACAACCTTTCCGATATCGTCACTGCCGCAACCATTCCGACTGATACGGCATTCCCATGGGAAATCCCGTATGCCGATTCTGCCTCGATGGCATGCCCTATGGTATGCCCGAAGTTGAGAACGCGACGGAGTCCCTGTTCCTTTTCATCAATTTCAACGATCCCTTTCTTTATCCGGCACGCACTTTCAACAATCCTCTCCAGAGCATTCCGATCCCGTCGCCTGATCGTCTCCAGGTTGTCTTCCAGAAAGGAAAAAAGTCCCGTGTCATCAATAACGCCATACTTTACAACTTCCACCAATCCGTTATTGAATTCCGTCTCCGGCAGAGTATCCAGGAGTTTCAGGTCAATGTACACACCTCTTGGCTGGTAAAAAGCACCCAGGAGATTTTTCCCTTCCGGGAGATCAACGGCGGTTTTTCCCCCTATACTGCTGTCAACCTGTGCCATGAGGGTAGTGGGAATCTGGACATAGGGAAGCGACCTCATGAACACAGAAGCAATGAATCCTGCCATATCGCCGACCACACCACCTCCCAGGGCAAGAATGACAGAACTTCTGTCCGTACCCACACGCAACAATTCTCTCACGAGAGCAAGCATTACCTCTATATTCTTGGATTCTTCTCCCGCCGGGAATGTTACTGCATCTACCTTCACACCCGCTTTTCTCATTTTTTCCGCAAGCACCTCTCCATAGAGAAGAGATACATTGGAATCCGAGATGATGACGTAATGGGAAGCCGGTTGATTCTTCGCAATCATCATCACGAATCGATCAAGGACATCGTAGCCGATGCATATTTCGTATGAACCCGATACTTTCCTATCAAGATTAACCTTCATCTTCTTCATTGCCGCACCTGCGAACTCTTTTTCATGACCCCCTCTATGCTCCTTATCTCTTCCATGAGCTGGTAAAATTTTTCCGGTTTGAGGGATTGATTGCCGTCGGATACGGCCTTCTCTGGTTCGGGATGTACCTCCACAAGGATACCATCCGCTCCCACTGCCGCAGCAGCCCTGCTCAGAGGGATCACATACCTCCAGTTTCCCGCAGCATGACTCGGATCGACAATCACGGGTAAGTGTGTCAGTTCTTTCAGAACCGGAACCGCGCTGATATCAAGGGTATTCCGTGTTGCCGTCTCAAAGGTCCTGATGCCCCTCTCGCAGAGGATAACCTGATCATTGCCTGAAGACAGGACATATTCCGCAGACATGAGCAGTTCCTCAATGGTAGTCATCATACCCCGCTTCAACAAAACGGGCTTTTTCGACTGGCCTACCTGCTTCAAAAGCGGGAAGTTCTGAACGTTTCTCGCCCCGATCTGGAGAATATCCGCATATGTCTCGACCAGATCAACGTCAACGGGATTCATCACCTCAGTAACGACAGGAAGCCCTGTCCTCTCCCGTGCTTTTGCCAGCAATTTAAGGCCCTCTTCTTCCATACCCTGAAAGCTGTACGGGGATGTCCTCGGCTTGAATGCGCCGCCCCTGAGAATATGGGCGCCGCCCTTCTTCACCGTGTACGCAATCTCCATCATCTGCTCCTCGCTCTCTACGGAACAGGGACCCGCCATAACCACAAATCGGGGGCCACCGATCTTAACATCTCCCACCTCGATCATTGTATTTCCTTCCTTGGACTCTCGGCTCGCCAGTTTATACGGTTTCAAAATCGGGACGATTTTTTCCACACCGGAAAGCGATTCCGCAAACTTCAGATATGCCTTCCCGCGCTCATCACCCACGGCGCCTATGATTGTCCTCTCAACTCCCCGGGACGGATGGGCTTTGTATCCCACTGACTCGATCCACTGAATAACGTTCTCGATCTGGGACTCCGTTGCACTTTTTTTCATTACGATAATCACGATATTTCCCTCCTCACACATGAAAAAAGGCCATGGAGAACTTGAGCCGCCATGGCCTTAAAACAATAAAAAAGCCATGGGCAACCACCTTTGATCTACCCATGGCTTCAATATTTTATTTAACGAATGTTAATTCCTCCTGTGCAATGGGCAGACCGGTGGCATATAATAGCTCCAAAAGTAATAAAAGCTGCTAATCACTTTGCAATACGATCTGTCCATCATGGTAAACAAAACACCTTCTCTTTGTGGGGTTGTAATTAAACAGAAGTCCTGTTCATTGTCAAGAAAAAAATAATAGAAAAATAATATTAAAAAAAGAGCGCTTTATCGAGATTGCCTATTGCAAAATCGAATCACCATGTTCTATTAAAGATATACAAAAAAATTCACGGCTTTCCGGAAAATACAACATTTCACGATGAGGAGCAGGAGTTTAGTATGAAAACATTTGCATCCATCATACTTACACTATTCGTTTTTTCCCTTTTTGCCTGTATAGCCACCGGCATGAAAGAAAAGTTCGATCAGTCAGGTCTTCTTTATATTGAAGGCAGCATCCAGAATGTTACCGGGAAGGAGGTAACCGTATCAATAAAAATACCTGACATCAAAAAAACCCCCGGATCACCTATCAGTGAAATCGCCCAGCAGGTGGTTCAGAAGAGTATTCTCATCGAGGGCATCAGAACAGAAGTGGACGGAAATCCCGCCACGGTGAAAAAAATCCGCGGCAACACCGCTCTCATCGAGACGGAAAAGCCGCTTCCTTACACTGCGGGATCGGAAATAAAACTGATGATTCCCAAAAAAAGTATCGCCGTTGTCGATTTTGAAGTCATAAGAGGCCGGGAAAAAGAAACAGGAAGAATGAGCCTGGAAGAGCTTACCTCGGCGCTGATCGATTCGGGACAGTTTATTGTCCTTGAGCGCTCCAAACTCAAGTCCATCATGAATGAAATCCAATTAAGCCTGAGCGGCGTGGCCGCAGAATCCCACGAAAAGGTTGCAGGGAAAATGCTCGTCGCCGATCTTATTCTCACAGGAACATTTGCTGAAATGAGAGGCGAATGGGATGTGAACTTAAGACTGGTCAATGTGAGAACCGGCCAGGCCATAGGGGCAATCAATATGAAAACACGGCTTTTCAAGCCGTCGGAAATCAGGGACTCGGGCCCTCTGAACGATGATTTTGAAGAGTCATCGACCGACCCTGCATGGGTCTTTATGCGAGCGGGTAAAGAAGCTCATTTCCAGTCACGCATAGACAATTCCGTAGGAGTGGAGAATTCAAAAAAATCTCTGAGGGTAGATTTCGATCTTATTTCCGGAGTGAGACCATTTTATGCCCGTATTGAAAACAGAAAAAAGCGGGACTTGAGCCTCTTTGACGGTATTGAGTTCCAGGCAAAGGCTACGGAGAAATTCCACGCTCAGGTAACCGTATTGACATCCCAGGAGGACGACCCGAATAAAATCGATGCGTGGACAGGATTTTTTGAGGTTGACCAGAAGTGGAATAAAATCAGGATACCCTTCGACAGAATGGTCGTCGCGAGAGGTTGGATAAAGGGAGGTGCATTGAGATACGGTGCCCAAACGGGAGATCAGATCATGCGCCTCCACCGGGTGGAAGCTTTCGATATCGGAATAGACGTGAGAAGAAATCAAGACATTAAGGGAAGCGTGTGGATAGACAGGATCAATTTTTACCGTGAATAAAAAGGCACAGGATGATTGAAAGCATCTGGACACTACTGCAAAGCATACGAATACAGGACATCCTTGACATAGCGATCATCTCCGTGCTGATCTCGGCGCTCCTCATCTGGATCAAAGGCAGGGCCTCCCGGTTTGTGTTCATCGGCATCAGTCTCCTGGGATTTGTTTATGTCATAGCCAGATTTTTTCAACTTTACCTGACGACAGTCGTCCTCCAGGGATTTTTTGCCATTTTCGTCTTCGTCCTCGTCGTCATCTTTCAGGAGGATCTCCGCAGATTTTTCGAACGTCTCGCAATCCTGGGAATGGTTCGGAAAAAACCGCAGATCATCACTCTGCACGGACACAACGCCGAGATCATAGCTCAGGCTGTGGCGAACTTAGCCCGTAATCGTGTCGGCGCCCTGATCGTCATTCAGGGGGATGATCCGTTGGATAGACATCTCAGCGGAGGCACTCAATTGAATGGACTTCTCAGCCAGCCTCTTCTGGAAAGTATCTTCGATCCCCATTCCATCGGTCATGACGGCGCCGTCATTATCGACGGTAATACGGTTACCCATTTCGGATGTCACTTACCCCTGTCCCAGAATACGCGCCAGTACGGTAATCTCGGTCTTCGTCATACCGCAGCCCTCGGTCTCTCCGAACGGTCGGATGCGATCTGTATCGTCGTTTCGGAAGAGAGAGGAACGATCTCCCTTGCCGAAGGGGAAGAGATCAGAGAAGTGGCAAGCACATCGGCGCTGAAAGTTGCCATTGAGTCGTTCTTGTCCAGCAAAGCGCCGGCGAAGAAACCCGGGCCTATCACACTATGGCTGAAAGAAAACACGAGAGAAAAGGTAATCGCAATTGCGTTAGCCTGCATCCTGTGGTTGGTCTTCGGATACCAGAGAGAGTCAATATACAGAGATTTCACCATACCCATAGAATACCTGAATGTGCCGCCGGACTGGGTTATTGAAGAACCGAAGATCACAGACGCAAAAATAATGCTGGCAGGCCCCTCGCAGGCCTTCCAGCTCCTTAACATGGAATCACTCAAGATATCGCTGAACCTCTCCCAGTTGCAGGAAGGAAAGCAGGACATAGTGCTCACGAAAGAAATGATCAGGATTCCTTCGAATATGACCGTCGTGGGTATTAAGCCCGGCCGCATCACCCTCACGGCATCACGACTTGTCCGCGTTTCCATTCCGCTCGAGATTGTCACCGAAAATTCTCCTCCTCCTGGAGTTACCATACAGAAAATCACCGCAACTCCCTCATCACTCAAGGTTTTGTTACCCGGCACAGTGAATAGAAATAAAATAAGGATACAGACGGTACCCATAGATCTCAGAGCGGTGACATCGCCGACGACACTCACTCCCAAGCTTATTGTTCCTCCCGATATTCAATTCGAAGGCGGGAAGCAACCGGCCGTCAAGGTGGTTATAAGAGTGAGGAGGTAGAAAAATGGCCAGGCGTCCCAAAAAACGATCAAGCAAGGCAGGGCTTCCACCGGGTGCTCTCATTCACATCGGAGAGAGGCTCGCAGAGGAAATAAAAATTTCCGTTTATCACTACGACGAATTTTCCTTGGAGGAGATTGATATCAAGACTCTCTCGGAATGCCAGCAGTGCATGGGCCGGCCGGCCGTGACGTGGGTGCAACTGAGCGGCATCCATGAAGTACACATACTGGAAGAGCTGGGAACTATTTTCGGGTTGCACCCCCTCACCGTCGAAGATATCCTCAATACGGACCAGCGTCCCAAACTGGAGGATTTCGGCGAATACATATATACAGTTTTCAAAGCATTCCACAATCATGCCGACCAAAACAGCGAGATCACATCGGAACAGATCAGCATCGTCCTCGGTCCTACGTTTGTGCTTTCCTTCCAGGAAAAAGAGTCAGACCTATTCAAACCTGTCATCGAGAGAGTAAGAACCGGAAAAGGACGGCTGCGAAAATCGGGGGCGGATTACCTTGCATACTCGCTCATCGATACGGTTGTCGATAATTATTTTGCCCTTCTTGAAAGGCTCGGTGAAAAGATCGAACTCGTGGAAGAGTCTCTCGCGGCAAACCCGTCAACCGCAAGCCTGCACGCCATCCAGCAACTCAAGCGGGAAATGATCTTTCTCAGAAAATCAATATGGCCGCTCCGCGAAACCATAGGCAGCCTCGAACGCTCGGAATCCCCGCTCATTCAGAAATCCACAGGGGTGTTCCTCAAAGACGTGTACGACCATACCATTCAGGTGATAGACACCATTGAAACCTTCCGTGACATGCTGTCCGGGATGCTTGACATCTACCTCTCAAGTATCAGTAACAGGATGAACGAAATCATCAAGGTGCTTACCATAATCGCGACGATATTCATGCCGCTCACTTTTATGGCCGGTGTGTACGGCATGAATTTCAAGTACATGCCCGAACTTGAGTGGCCCTGGGGATACTTCGCCGTGCTGGCTCTCATGGCCGCCGTTGCCCTTTCAATGATGGCCTATTTCAAGAAAAAAAAGTGGCTGTAATGCTGCCAACGGGGGAAAACATATGGCAACCATGGAATTGGAGAAGAAAGATGCGGTGTATGTCCTGACACTGACCAACGGCGCCAATGCGAACACAATGAATGCGGATGTAATAGGTGAATACTTTAAAATCTTCGATGAACTCGAAGCCACCACGGAGAACTCCGCCCTTGTTGTCACAAGCAATGATCCGAAGTTCTGGTGTAACGGCATCGATCTGCAATGGCTTCTGACCAAGCCTCCCGATTACTACACGGAGTTTGCCGCACTCGCGGAAAGGTTGTTATTACGCTGTGCGCTGCTGAATATGCCCACGGTGGGCTGCCTCACGGGACACACTTACGGAGGAGGAGCTGTATTAGCGGTGACATTCGACTTTCGTCTCATGAGGGAAGACCGGGGATTTTTCTGCTTCCCTGAAGTTGACATCAATATCCCGTTCACACCGTTCATGTATGAAATTCTCAAATTACTCCCCGACCACTATTCACTCAACGAACTCCTGTTGACGGGAAGGCGGGTGGGAGGTGGGGAAGCGCAGGCCATGAAGATCGTCTCGGCAGCTTATCCCCAGGAGATTCTCTTCGAAAAGGCGATGGAACTGGCTACTACACTCGCGAAAAAAGACCGAAAGACGTACGCAAGTATCAAACACGGCCTACGGAAACACTTGCTGAAATTTATTCCTTCAGGCCATACTTCTTGATTTTATACCGCAACATCCGCTCACTGATACCAAGCATTTCAGCAGCTCTGGTTTGATGATCCCCCGCCTTTTCCATGGCCTCAAGGATCATTCTACGTTCCAGATCTTCAATCGACTGCCGCAGTATTCCCGGCTCTTCCTTTTTCCCTGATCGATAGGTGAGTATGGGCAGATCCTCCGTGGATATCACTGAATCCCTGGTAATGACCACCGCCCGCTCGACGATATTCTCCAGTTCTCTGACGTTACCGGGATAGTCATACTTCAAAAGCATGTCCCTCGCTTCACTGGTAATGCCGGTTATCTCTTTGTTATTTTCAGAGGTGAACCGTTTTAGGAAATGATCTGCCAGTACAGGGATATCGTCTTTCCTTTCTCTCAGTGGCGGGACATCCATGACGATCACATTTAACCGGTAAAACAAATCCTCTCTGAAAGTTTCTTCCCTGACTTTGGATTCCAGATCACGGTTAGTGGCACTGATGACGCGAACATCAGAGTGAATGGTCTGGTTACCGCCAACCCGTTGAAATTCCCTTTCCTGAAGAAAACGAAGCAGTTTCACCTGAACGGAAGCGGATATTTCACCGATTTCATCCAGAAAGAGAGTACCACCATCGGCCTCTTCAAATCTGCCGATTCGCCTCGACACAGCCCCGGTAAAGGCGCCTTTTTCATGACCGAACAGTTCACTCTCAAGGAGATTTTCGGATAGGGCACTGCAGTTCACCGCGATAATGGGCTTTGCTGAACGGGGGCTCAGATGATGAATCAATCTGGCCATGAGTTCCTTGCCGGTCCCGCTTTCTCCCCGGATGAGAACGGTGGTTCGACTGGATGCGACCCTGCCCGCCATGTTCATCAGAGCGTTCATCTTCCCGCTCCGGTAAATGATCCTGTCAGCCGTCACGCCCTTTTCCCTGAGCTCCTGACGGAGGATCTCATTTTCCCTGATGAGGGTTCTCCTCTCCGATACCCTCTCGACAAGGAGAAGAAGTTCATCGAATTCTATCGGTTTCGTAATATAATCAATGGCGCCTGCCTTCATGGCCTCCACTGCTGTTTCTATCGTACCGTACGCGGTAATGATGACGATATCGATCTCCGGATTGATGCTTTTTACCTCCCTGAGCACCTGCATCCCGTCCATGCCGGGCATCTTGTAGTCCAGGAGAATCATATCAAACACGTTGTTGACAACGCTTTCAATGGCCTTCTCCCCGTTTTCCGCTTCGGCCACCGCATGCCCCTCCTTACTCAGGAAATCACGAAGCATCTCCCGCTGCGACTGACCGTCTTCAACAATGAGAATATTCAGTTTCTTCATGGCCACATTCCTCTGGGCCTTTACCCTTTCTCACCCGCCCTCTCTGCAGGCAGTAATATTTCAAAAGTCGTTCCCATGCCCTGCTCGCTCAGGACACGGATTTCACCTCCATGACCCCTGATAATTTCATGAGCAAGAGGGAGCCCCAGTCCAAGCCCCTTCTCCTTGGTGGTATATTCTGGATTAAATATTCTCTCCACCTCCTCGGTGGTCATACCACAACCACTGTCGGCAATCTTCACACTGACGCGGTTTCTCCCGAACGGTCCAACAGAAATGGTGATGGAACCACCCCCGGAAATCGATTCCATTGCATTTTTGACAAAATTGAGAAGGGCCTGCTGAAGCTTATCCACGTCCATAGGAATGACCGCCGAATTTTTACTATATGCAGTATTTAACACAATCCCTTTCGATGTCGCTTCCTCACGCACAAGGTTTACAATCTTATCCAGAACTTCTGTAACCGGATACTCGTGTAATTCCAGCCGGCGGCTCCGTGAGAACGTTAAAAACTCTTCAATGATTCCATCCAATCTCCTGATCTCGTCGCGGATGACACCCGCGAGCGTCTGAAATTCCGCATCCTTACTTCCATCAGCAGGAACAAAATCCCGTTTCAACCTTTGACTGGCCATGCTGATCGCATTCAGAGGATTGCGAATTTCATGAGCGACCCCTGCCGCAAGCTGTCCCAGAGCAGATAATCTCTCCGCCTTCTCAAGCTGCCTCTCCATTTCGATAATCCCTGCCATGTGCCTGTTTTGATTTCGATAGAGTATCCACATGGACAGGAGAGTAATCAGGACGACAGAAGTCATGAAGATAATGATGTTTCGTTTATGCTCCGCCAGAATTTTGTCGGTACCTTCACGATCCAGACCGAGCCTGACAACTCCCGAGACCTGATCATCGAGATAGAGAGGCGCCGCAATATCCAGAAGTGGTTTCCCGTTATAGCTGATTTTACGGCTTATCACATTTTTCGCACCGGAAAAAACCTCGGACATGCGGGCATCTCTCCTGTCCCATGGCTCAGGAATTTCTCCTGCACTACTGAGGGTTGCCTCGTCCTGATCCATTACCGTAATATAGATGAGATGCTGCCCCCGGACCTCCCCCAATTCTTCAATCACCTTTTCAATAGAAACCTTTGTTGCCCAGTAGCGACGTCCCCCTCGATCCAGAGCGATAATCACGGTTCCGCTCCCGTCCCGACGCTGGAGTGCAATAAAGGGAATCTTCCCGACACTCAGTTGCCTGAGTAAACCCTGACTTAAGCGATGTGATCCATTCGATTCGGCACCTCTTCCTTTTTCGGTACCCGTGAAATATGACCGATTCTGAAAAATGACTTCCCCACGTTCATTGAGAACGGCAATCAACCATAACCTCTTGTCCGATGCGAACTTTCTCAAATACGCTTCACTGAGCAGGTCTGCCTTCCACTGTTTATCCACTTCGATTGCCAGGTTTTTCAGTTCCACGAGGAGATGCTGCTTGGGAGAGAAGGCGGTAATCGGAACGGAACCGCGCTCCACTCCCTTTTGGGGTGTCTCGCGAAGGCTGTTCAGATTTTCCTGCGTCAATTTCTGCACCACACCAATAATACCGAGTCCCTGGTTTTCCATAAAACTCAATAAAGTCCGATCGATCCTCTGCAGATCCATGATCCCGGTAATCAGGATCAGTCCGATGAAGATGGCGCACACAAGGGCAACGGCAAACGGCTGTAAGAAACGGCCATCGTACCTGGAAGACCGGTTTTTCCAGACATTTTTTACCCTTGATTCCATAGTGAGATTCTCTATCCCCGCACAAAAAATCTTGAGACTAAAGAAAAGTTCATATATTCAGACAGCCATCTCGTCGATGGGGTATCATATTTTATTAAAACTAAAAGTCAACGCTTTCTTCTCCCTTTATATACGACGGCATACAACATCAGAAGACGAAATTCGACATAATTGTCGACTCCGGCCAATGGTGGTGCAAAAGTTTAAAGTATTGTTATTATTAAGATAGTACCTTTCACCACCATGAATGCATCGACATTTGTTGCGCTTCGCTGTGTTTCCGCCGAACACCCCTACCGGTTCCCGATCGACTATTAATATAGTTAAATCAATAACTTATTTATAAGCACCGGACATGGCACAGGTCTTGCTGATCTTAACCGCAACGAACATAAATTATCGGTATGAAATTGGGCATGATCAGCCGATAGCAAACACATGAAGGGATTTTCCCTCACTCCTCCTGGACACGGGGAGACGTTATGTCTCCCCTTTCTTTTTGTTATTACTCTTCTCCATTGATTCTCGAAGCTCGCGCCATTGTCGTATCCGCTCCGCTATCGTTTTCTCATACCCTCTGTTCGTCGGAGTATAGTAGGTCTGTCCCCTCAGTTGATCCGGCAGATACTCCTGGGGGACGATGGCATCATCGAAATCATGGGCATAGCGATAACCTTCGCCGTAACCGAGATCTTTCATCAAGCGCGTGGGGGCATTTCTGATATGCATCGGCACTGACAGACTGCCGGTTTCATGTATGGTTTTTCTCACCTTCCCATACCCTAAGTAGAGGGCATTGCTCTTGGGAGCGGTGGCGAGATACACCGCCGCCTGAGCCAAAGCCAGTTCCCCTTCGGGGAGACCAATAAACTGAAAGGCCTGCATCGCGGAGACAGCAATGCTGAGGGCGGCAGGATCGGCATTCCCCACATCTTCGGAGGCAAATCTCACCATACGCCGTGCGACATAGAGAGGATCTTCACCGGCGACAAGCATACGACCGAGCCAGTACAGCGCAGCATCAGGGTCACTTCCCCGGAGGCTTTTATGAAAGGCGGAAATCAGGTTGTAGTGCTCCTCTCCACCCTTATCATATTGAAGCAGCTTTTTCTGGAGGGCTTTCTCCACCACATCGCGGGTAATCTTTCTCTCGCCCTCGTTTTCCACCTGCAAGAGGGACACCGCCGCCTCGAGACTGTTCAGAGCCATTCTCGCGTCTCCATCCGCCGACCAGATGATGTGCTTCAGAGCCTCCGGTTCCATCTCCAGAGAAAGGTTCCCGAATCCCCGCTCTCCATCATGGAGGGCTCGCTGAACGATGACCGAAAGCTCTGCTTCAGAAAAAGATTTGAGGACAAAGACCCGCAACCGGGAGAGAAGCGGGGAAATAACCTCAAATGACGGATTTTCCGTTGTCGCACCGATGAGTGTAATGAGGCCCGTTTCCACGTGGGGAAGAAAGGCATCCTGCTGGGCCTTGTTGAACCTGTGGATTTCATCCACAAAAAGAATCGTCCTGCGGCGGTAATGTCGCCATTGAGATTGGGCATCATCAACAACGGCTCGAATCTCCTTCACTCCCGAAAGAACGGCGGAGAAACTGACAAAATGGGATTTCGTTTCCCGGGCAATTATCCGTGCCAGGGTAGTTTTACCGGAACCTGCCGGTCCCCACAGTATCATGGAAAACAACTTGTCTTCGGCAATGGCACGTCGGAGCAAGGATTCGGCACCCAGGAGATGGGACTGACCCACGAATTCATCCACTGTGCGGGGCCGCATCCTGTCAGCCAGAGGACGGTAATCCGCCCCGTTCTCATTCTGATCAAACAGATCCATGGGATCAATCCTTCTTTTTCCCTATCTGTTTTTTTGCTTCCTCGATAAGTTCCACAAGCGTGACTATCTTATCCTTTGGCGTGTGATTGATGAAACGATCCCACGCCTCTTCCGACATGGTATTCCTCAGATACTTCTCGACGGGAAAATACGGATACCAGCAGGTAATGATCCGCGTACATGGAAGGCGGCCTCCCTCTTCCCGGCAATATGAAAATGTCACTTCACCACCAAGCTTTGGGCACCTGATCTCCAAGAGGTTGTACCCTTCCATTCCCGTATCTTCCTCTGAATATGGCGTGATTCCCACTGCCGTAATTGCGCTAAGAAGGGTATACAATGCCCTGTGTATTGTCAACCGATTATCAGAAAGATCCCGGCCGCATCATTCATCCACGAAACTGACACCGGGGATAGTCTTTTCAGAAACAAATAATTCATGATTACAATGAGTATGCCTTGGGAAAGCAAGAACGCAAAGAGACTGGGGTTTTGTTCCGAGGACGCATGGAAGCGTGAGCGAATCCTCCATTATGGGAAACAGGAGAACTCTTTGATATTATTGGAAGATTGAGTAGCAAGGGGAAAAAGTACCCCCACCCCACATCAGAGGAGGTGGGGGAATACTGCCTGATGTCCGCATATGACCTACGGTTTGGGCAATCCATCAATAGCTTTCAATGCCCTCTGAATCTCCACTTCTGGAAGCTCGTAATGTTCGAGCCTGCCTGACAGGTATGCATCATAGGCCGTCAGATCAATCAATCCGTGACCGCTCCAGTCGAAGAGGATTACCTTTTCCTTCCCTTCTTCCTTCGCACGCATGGCCTCTTCTACGACTGCGGCGATGGCATGATTTGTTTCCGGCGCCGAAATAAAACATTCGCTCCGGGCCCACTTCACACCCGCATCAAAGGTTTCAAGCTGATTATAGGCTCTTGCCTCCACCAGTTTTTCCTTCACCAAGTGGCTCACAATAGGAGCCATGCCGTGGTAACGCAATCCCCCGGCATGAATCGGCGCCGGCACAAAATCGTGCCCTAAGGTGTACATAGGCAGGAGAGGCGTCGTCTTCGCAAGATCACCGAAATCATAGGCAAACGGCCCTCTCGTCATGGTCGGGCATGAGGAAGGCTCAGCGGCAATAACGGTAATTTTCTTTCCGGATATCTTATCCCTCACAAAGGGAAGGGATATACCGGCAAAGTTACTTCCTCCGCCGGCACAGCCGATCACGACGTCGGGATAGACACCAATTTTTTCCATCTGCCTCTGTGCCTCCAGGCCGATGATGGTCTGATGCAGGAGGACGTGGTTCAAAACGCTCCCCAGAGAATACCTTGCACCTTCATGGGTAACGGCATCCTCAACAGCCTCACTGATAGCTATTCCGAGGCTGCCGGGGGAATCAGGGTGAGAAGCCAGCACCTGCCGACCCGCATTCGTCAGCGTGCTCGGACTGGGGATACATTCAGCGCCCCAGGTATTCATCATCAGGCGCCGGTACGGTTTCTGCTCGTAGCTGACCCGTACCATGAACACCCGGCACTCCAAATGAAATATCTTGCACGCCATGGCGAGAGCGCTTCCCCATTGACCCGCCCCGGTTTCGGTAGAGAGGCGCTTTATACCGAAGACCTTGTTGTAATACGCTTGAGGCACTGCCGTATTGGGCTTGTGAGAACCGGCGGGACTCACTCCTTCATTCTTGTAATAAATCTTCACAGGAGTGCCCAACAACTTTTCAAAATTTCTCGCCCGGCACAGCGGTGTCGGCCGCCACAGCAGGTATTTCTCCAGAACTTCTTCCGGAATGTCAATCCAGCGATCCTGACACACTTCCTGTTCGATAAGGTTCATCGGAAAGACCGGTGCCAGATCATCCGGACCGACAGGTTTTCCCGTCCCAGGGTGAAGTGGAGGGAGCATCGGTGTCGGCATGTCCGCTTGGATGTTGTACCACTGCCTGGGGATTTCATTGTCGTTCAATACTACCTTGACCTGTTCCATAACCATTCTCCTTTTCTTTTAAATCAAGCCTGAACCTGCATCAGCAAAGGTGACATCTTTCCAACTTTTGTGAAGATGATCCCCTGATGCCTCACAACATACTCGAACTTTCCTTCATAAAAAAAGCCATGGGTTTTTCCCATGGCTATTACCGCTATCTTCTGAGACATGGGAAGGTTTCTCCTTGCCCACGGCTCAACTTTCCTATTTATGTGAAGAGCTCATGTGGGCAGACTATGTAGCCTGCCACCACCAAAACAGATTCTTATCTCCCCTGTACATTCTCCGAATGACCTCTATCCTCATTGTGACCTCTACTAACACAGCGATAAAACGGATGTCAAGTTTAAATTTCTGATTTGTCTCAATTTCTGATTCGGGCCGATTATATATCCAGATTCGACATCAGCCCCTTGTGCCTTCGATACCACAAGTTCGGCACAAGCCTGTAGAGAACTCTCGACAGGGGTCCGATGTACTCTTTCATTCTCTTATCAAATTGACATGCCTGAATGATGTGCTCCTTGATGTCTTTTTTATGACCGACTTCGTTGAATATTTTATAGGCACAGTGGAACAACGGGCTGTACATGTTCTTCTTTTCCAGATATTTATGCACATTACGGATGGTGTTCGGCCCTTCCGGCGTTCCATCTATCCTTTCCAGTACCTTGAGGTGAGTCTCTATGGGATTGCCGCTGTACAGTTCGTAGAACAATTTGCCATACCGATAGTTTTTGCTCGCATCGGAAGAGAGCGTCACATACATATCCCCCACACCGGCCTGAGAGTGAAATGCCTGAAACCCTCCTCCTAAGAGCTTCGACAGCGACCGTATTTCAACTCCGGATCGCGCGAATACCGTCCCCGGGATAGAATCACCAAGACATAATAAATTCATGACACCCATAATATTTGCCACAATATTTTTAAGCGATCCACATGCTTCAACACCGATGATATCAAAATTATAATAGGACGTTAATTCCCTCCTGTTGAATCTTATGATTTCCTCCCTGATGATTTTCGCAATATGTTTTTTCCCGGCCACGGTTACACACACAGGATTCCCCAGGGTAATATCAGTATCAAAGAACGGCCCGCCGATGCACACCACCTCATACTTCTTTCTCATACTGGAGAAATTATTGTTGATTAACTGCGAAGGGGTAATCAGCTCTTTTGTCAGTTCATCAGCGGTAAGACCCTTTATCGGGGTAATGATACACGTGTCCCCCGCTTTCTTTTCCATCAGGGGCTTCAGAAAATTCAGAAATTCCGTCATCCTGTTCATCGTGATGGTAAGGAAGATGAAATCGTTATCATCAACCACCCTCTCCAGATCATTCGTGGCATGGACTCTGGGAGAAAGCTTCGGAACCATATCTATGCCGCCCAGTTTTTTCGCGAGATCCTGGGTCAGGTGTTTTGGATTGATGTGCTCTCTGTTAATCGCTTTGCACACATCCATATCATGGTAATAGATGGTGACCCGCTTGTTGTCTCTGCCAAATTTATAGGCCAACGAGGTGCCGAGTCTCCCCGGCCCGATAATTGCGACTCTACTCGTATCTAAATTGGTCATTAACATTTATAAACAACTATACCCTTTCTCGTTCCCGCAGGTATTCTCATACGAACCGATATGAAAACTATGAAAAAAGTAAAATCAAAACCTGTGAATACAACACCGATCAGGTTGGCGGCGATTATAGGTAAAAAGAAACCCCCCTGTCAAACAATAATACGGGTAGCTGTATAAATATCGTGACAAACGCTGATATGTCATCAGAATCAGTGAATAATATTCAGTATCCGGGAGCGTTCCTTATTTCCCTTGATATGCAAGATTCGCTTGTCTTATACTTAGACCGCCAAAAAGCAATTTCTTATCAATTATCAATTCAATTACCTGATGGCACACAGAGACAGCCAACAATTCAAAAGATGCGGCATGGATAAACTATTCCCACAAACAGCGGCTATTCGGCTTATTTACAAGGAACAGGCATGAACAAGAAGAAATTCCTTTTTGTCACGATCATCGTTATAGTTCTGATGAGCCAGCACGCCTTCGCTGAAGCCGAAAGCCGGAACAACTTAAACAAGAGGGTGTTCTCAATGGCCAACTATGTTTTGATTCATGGCGGCAACATGACAACCGATACCTGGAATAATCTTGCCAAAAGGAACGATTATCCGCCCGGCGGCCGTCTGGGCGGTAAGGTATGGGACAGCATCATTCCCGTGCTCACGGCGCATCACCACCGCGTTTTTGCTCCGACCCTCAAGGACGAACACAGCAGCAATCTAACGGAGCATATCGAGCAGGTCTGTGCGCTGATAACCGAGCATAATCTGAAGGATATTATATTGGTCGGCCACAGCTACGGCGGAATGGTCATCACCGGAGTCGCGGACAGGATCGCGGACAGAATCAGCCATCTGGTGTACGTCGACGCCGCATTGCCTGATCCAGGACAATCCTTGTTTGATATTATTGCCTCCGGCGGGCACGACCCCCTGTTTTTTGCTGGCCTGGAGGCGGCTGCACCCTATGTAGAAAAACTGCCGTTTGACACCCGAAAAGTACAGCCGCTGCCGAAGACCTATATTCTCTGCATCAAAAGCGAGTTTGCGCCCGTGACGCATGTGGCCAGGCAAAAAATTGCCGCCGTAAAAAAAGGTTGGATGTACATCGAACTGCCGTCATCCCACGTACCGATGGCTGACATGCCGGACCAGTTTGTGCAGTTGTTGCTGAAAATCGGAAGGCAACAACAGTAAGACAATGCCCGACCTTGGGATTCCGGAAGGTGTGTGTTGGCTACAGGAAAGAAAATTATTTTTGTTTGCGGATCACATGAATGGCGGTTGCCTTGAAGGACGCTGTGACACTTTTTCCCACACTCAGAGACAGATCTTCCAGCGATTGGTTGGTCACATACGCGACGAGATAAAAACCGCAATCGATGCAGACTCTATTAAAAAATCCCATGGGGATAATCTTCAAGACTATTCCCGGGAAGACATTTCTCGCACTGGTCTTTCCTCCGGGAGGTTCCAGTGAGAGTGTCACATTTTCGGGACGAACGAAGCAGGTTAATTTTTCCCCCACATGCATTTCACCGGTAACTTCTACATCCTGATCCGACACGGAGACAATAAAAGTACCGCCATCAGTCTTTGTCACCTCGCCTGTGATGATCGTCTCCATACCAACAAAAGAGGCGGCGAACTCATCAACAGGGTGGTTCATGACCTCACCGGGAGATCCTATCTGAATGATTTTCCCCTTATTCATAACGGCAATAAGGTCCGACAATCTCAGGGCCTCAAACTGATCATGCGTTGCCATGACTGCCGTCGTCTGTGTTTCCCGGAGGTTCCTCTCAAGGTCTCCCATCAATGATTCACGGGTCGGGGGATCAAGAGATGAAAAGGGTTCGTCCAAAAAAATGATCTCAGGACGAATGGCAAAAGCCCTCGCGAGACTCGTCCTCTGAGCTTCCCCACCGGAGAGCTTTCTGGCAGATCTCCGGTCAAGATGGCTGATACCAAACCGTTCCAGATATTCCCCGACAACCTGCTTTATCTCTCCCCGGTTTACCCCTCTTATCCTCAGACCTGACGCCACATTGTCGAAGACCGTCGCATCGAACAGGAGAGGTTCCTGAAATACCATGGCTATCTTCCTGCGGTAATCCTGCGCGGCATCATTCGAATCCACCTTCCGCCCCCTGAAGATGAGTTCACCCTGAACGGACTTTACAAGGCGGGACAATATCAAGAGCAGTGTAGATTTCCCCGCACCGTTGGGACCGATCAGGGTAAGGACTTGTCCTTCACAAACAGTCAGACCGGGAATATCCAGAACCGCTACTCCCCCCCGTTCAACGTAAAGATTTCTGACCTCCAGAATGGACATCTCCCCGGTCATCTTGGTCTTTCCTTCTGCTGTATCTGAGTAAGAACAGCATTGATCATGAAGCAAAGTATGAAGAGAATAACACCCAGAGCAATGGCAATGTCAAAATTTCCCTTGCCTGTCTCCATGACAGTCGCCGTTGTCAGAACACGCGTATACCCTTTGATGTTTCCACCAACCATGATGGACGCACCGACTTCAGAAATAACACTGCCGAAGCCGGCCATCACCGCCGCCAGGAGAGGCAGTTTCGCTTCCTTCACCAGTATCCAGATCATTTGCAGGCGGGTCGCACCAAGAGCAAGTATCTGGAGCCGGAGATTCTTCGGCAGATGCTGCATCGCAGCCAGGGTGATTCCCGTGACGATAGGAGTAGCAATGATTGCCTGAGCGATCACAATGGCCGTCGGTGTATAGAGGATCTCAAGGTCTCCCAAGGGACCATTCCTCCAGAGGAATATGGTGACGAAAAGACCCACGACAACCGGCGGCAGGCCCATCCCCGTATTGATCATACTCACCACGAGCTGCCTCCCGGGAAAGCGGGTAAGTGCCACGGCAGTTCCCACTGATATCCCGATCAGCAGACTGATGAGTGTTGCCGTACCAGACACCTCAAGGGAGAGGAGTGTAATTCCTAAAACCTCGGGATCAAGGGTGAACAGAAGATAAAAGGCCTGTCGAATTCCTTCTACGATAATTTCCATCTATTTCCCCAACTTCTCTTCCTTCTTTCCCGCATCGGGGAAGAATAAAGGTGAACCGTACTTGTCCACACCAAATTTTTTAATAATACCCTGCACCTGTCTTGATACCATGAAATCGGAAAAAGCCTTTGCTCCTGCCGCATTCACCTTAGGCCATCTGGCCGGATTGACCTCGATTACGTGGTAGATGTTCAGAAGGATGGCGTCACCTTCTACAAGAATATCAAGGCCGAGATTTTTCTTCAGGGCAAGATAGGTGCCCCGGTCAGTGAGAGTATATGTCTTTTTTTCTGCAGAAACGGCGAGGGTATGTCCCATGCCGAGTCCTGTCTGCTGGTACCACTTTTGTCCCTCTGGATTAATTCCTGCGTTTTTCCAGATGGCCCTCTCCTTGGCGTGGGTTCCCGAGTTATCCCCCCGGGACATGAAAATAGCATTCGCCGCAGCGATTTTTTTGAATGCCCCAGCAGCCGTTTTCGTTCCCCTGATCCCTGCCGGATCCCCCGGTGGTCCTACAATGATATAATCGTTATGCATGACGAGCCGCCTGCTGATTCCATACCCCTCGGCGATGAATTTCTTTTCCGCCTCCTGGGAATGAACCAGCAGTACATCGGCCTCACCCTTCTGACCCATCGCCATGGCCTGACCGGAGCCCACAGCAATGGTCTTCACAAAATACCCGGTCCTCTTTTCAAAGAGAGGGATAAGTACATCTAAAAGTCCCGTATCCTGCGTGCTCGTTGTCGTGGCAAGGATGAGATTTTTCTGTTTCGGCGGTGCCGCAATGGCAGGAGAAACACAGACAGCAAGAACCAGCGCGCCAATCATCCCCATAACCAAAACATTGTGTTTAAACCTTTTCATCATCTTCCTCCTCTGCTACAGACGTCCTTCCGTATATTTTCACCCTGTCTTAGGGAGGGAATGCGGGAAACGTTAAAAGTCATCAATGTTCTGAATGTATAATTCTCCCTGAATCCCTGAAATCATAGTTTCCTAATTTTTGAACGTTCCTACGAAACTCATTCGAGGTGAGAACATCAATGAGAACCTGAATTCCTTTTTCAAAAAATGTTTTTTGATCAAGAACCATGTCAAAGCTCTCTCGTGTGATAGGCACAAATGAGAGCCCCAACAGTTTAGATACCGCCGCGGTGGCAATCCCCACATCCGCTTCCGCCGAAAGGATGGAGAGACCGACTTGTAGATGGGTATACACCTCTTTGTCATAACCATTTATATCATCGGGGGATAATCCCAACTGCCCCAGATGGTAATCCAGAAGCACCCTCGTCCCCGAGCCCTTCTGACGATTGATAAATTTCACCCCCTCCTTTACCAGATCTTCGAACCCACATACGTGACGGGGATTATCCGGTGCCATTACAAATCCAAGTTCCCGGTAAAAGAGATTGACCACCACTGCTTTAATGTCAGGCAGGCAGGTGGAAAGGTAGGGGATGTTGTATACACCACTTTCAGGATCCAGGAGATGGGACCAGGCGATGTCGGTGAAGCCTCCATTTAATGCTTTAAGTCCGTTCAGGCTCCCTATGTTCGCGGAAAATATATAGAGATCGGGATACAGTCCTCTCATGGAAGTCTGAAGAATATCCAAAACAGGATCGTTACTGCCTGCTGCGAGCAAAGCGCCCGCAACTTTTCTACTCTTCTGGTGTGCCTCTTTAAAACCCTTCATCGCACTTGTTTCAATCCACTCATCGATAAGTTTTTTCGGGAAGATCCATTTCCCGGTAACCCGCGTTGCGGGAATCTTTTCCTCACGGATGAGGGCATAAACCTGTTTCTCATGGATACCTAAATACCGTGCAACCTCTTTTGTATTCATCATATCTCCGGACATAGCTATCCTCCTCTAATAGTTGGATACCTACACGACAGGAACAAAGAATGCAAGAAAATAATTACATATTATTACAAATATTTACTTTATTATCTGTATAATTACCTGATACACAACGACTCAGACAGAAAAAAGAAGGAACTATCATAACGACGATAACTGGATGACCCCGTAAATATTCCTGTACCCGAGACAGTACCCGTGGTAAAGGAACCCGAAAGAAAGCCTGATATTCTCACATACTGAAGAGTACCAGGATGAGCCATGAAAAGAATATGTAAGTTAACTGTCCTTTTTACCGTCCTTACGCTTCTTTTTCTCCCACCCCTCTTTGCCCAGAAATCTTCCCTGACAGATCTCACGATTCTCCATGTGAATGACACGCATGGACACATAATCCCCTTCGTAGATAAAAGCGTGAACAAGAAGATCCCTGTGGGCGGGGCTGCCTATCTCGCCAAAATGATCAATGACGAACGTTCGAAAAATCCTGAGGGAACCTTACTGCTCTCAGCGGGGGATATGTTTCAGGGAACCCCCGTATCCAACGTTTTTAAGGGACAGTCGGTGATTGACATCATGAATTATCTGAAATTTGATGCCATGACCCTCGGGAATCATGAATTCGATTGGGGTCTGGATACCCTGGATAATCTGCGCACGTCCGCCACTTTTCCCTTCCTCTCCGCGAACGTTGTAGACATCTCCGGTCATCCGCTGCGGGGTATAAAACCCTACGTGATTTTTTCCAGGAAAAACCGGAAAATCGCTCTCATCGGTGCGACGATACCGGCAACCTATATTATTGCACCTGATCTCGTGAAGAGAGTAACATTTCTCCGGCCTGAAGACGTCCTCCCCGGACTGATAAAGAAAGTCAAGGATGAAGGAGCCGATATTGTGATCGTTCTTTCCCACCTGGGCATCGACGCCGACAGAGAACTGGCACAACGCGTTGGCGGTATCAATATCATCGTCGGCGGACACAGCCATACCGCAATAAAAACGCCCGTGGTCGTCGGCAATACGATCATCACACAGGCGGGATGTTATGGCCTGTACCTGGGCGTCATCAAGCTTAAAGTAGAGAAAAGTGGCGGGAAAATTGCCTTTTCTCATGAGACATATGCACTGAAAAATGTGCGTGCAGGATCGGAACATCTCTATGACGAGAATGTCGCCAGAATCGTGCAGGTATATTATGACCGGATAAAAGATGAATTCGGGAAAATTGTCGGCGAAACCGCTGTGAATCTCGCGAGGAACAGCTCCCGCGAATCAAACATAGGCAATTTAATTTGCGATGTGATGAGAATGGAAACAGGTACCGACGTTGCGTTTATCAACAGCGGGGCCATAAGAACCAATATCCGTAAGGGGAAAATCACTCTTGAACAGGTGTTCACTCTTCTGCCGTTCGATAACTCAATGGTGACGCTGGAACTCACAGGGAGACAGATTTTAGATATTCTGGAACACAGCGCAAAAGGGGAACACGGCATCCTTCAGGTATCAGGTATGAAAGTTCAATATGACTTGTCTGAACCGGTAGGTTCCAGAATCAAGAAGGTGCTTATCGGCAATACGCTCTTAACCCCGAAGGGGACATACAGGGTCACAACCATCGATTTTCTGGTCAAAGGCGGAGATGGATATTCGACGTTCAAAGAAGGGAAAAATGTCACGTACGGAATGTCTCTGAGAGACCTTTTTGTCTCCTATCTGCGGAAGCATTCTCCCGTTTCACCCCATGTCGGGAACAGGATACTCATAAATACCTCTTATTATTTACTGCCTCTCTCTCATTTCGACCGTGCTCCAGTGTTCCCCGGGATTGAATGGTTCCCCATCCCGGCAATACATCGCACAGCGGAGATGGCATTTCACCCGCCCCTCTTGCATTCATGTTGCCACTAAACACAGAAAGCACTGCAAATCAGAGCTTCATGATGAGCGAGTAGTATTTGCCCGTATCCACCTCCTTAATCTGCATTCTCAGCTCGACCGCTTTTTTCGATTCCCCGGGGAAAAATATAAATCCATGGGCAATCTCACCGGGTTTTATGGAACGGTTCTCAAGAGTTCTCCTCTCCAAATCCGACCGGATTCTCGCCTGGACCTCGGTGTCACTCAACCCTTTTGAACCACCCATGGTGATCCCCGCCGCAGCGCCCAGGGCAGCTCCTTTCATCGCCGCATCAGCAACATTATGTCCCGATACGATACCGATGGCTGCACCAATAACACCCCCGGCAATACCGGCGAGACCGCCTAATTTCCCTGCCTCCGGGGCGACTCTGCCGAGTTCCGTTTTCTTTTGTATTCGATCATAAGCAAGTCTTTCATCAAGCACGGGCCACAGGTTGCTTTCAACATCCACCAGGAACGTCTGTTTCGCAACGATGTCAATCGGATGACTTCCCTTATTGTCAAAAATGACCCTCACGGGCAACACGCCTGCTCCCATGATGTCGAAACCGAATGCCGCTTCCGCTTCTCCCTTATCTGAGTAAGACTGGGCTGCTACTACCGCACCGGCCACCTCCGTCGCGTTGGGATAGGCAGAAGGCATTTTAAACGGCACAACCGTGGTCTGATAACTTGCACAGCCAAGGAAAAAAACCATAGTGGATACGACATACAAAAATCTGAAATGTTTCCCAAACGGCATTGTTGTTCCTCCTGAATCAGTCATTTTATTGTAATGTATAAAAATGTATCCCCCTTGTCAATCTCAATAGATACCGGCACAACCATTGAGCGTTTCGCACTCTCACGGCGACGAATCAGCCCACTTCTTCATGCACTGATGCGGAGAAAAAACGTATAATTCTCAAGCGTCCTGTGTCCTATAAAAGGACCTCCTTCCTGAGAATTAAGCCGTTTCTTCCGATCACTATTTTTTCCATCGGTATATTCCTTCCTGCGATAGCCATACCTTTCTGGACTATGACGGGAAGCCCCTGACAGCACGGCACCTCCATGACAAGCACGGTGATGCTTTTAATATCTGCCTGGCGGAATATTTGAGCGAACCTCTGCGTATACATCTCTGCATCGTCGAATTTCGGGCATCCGACAAGAACCGCCTTCCCCTTCAGAAAATCTTCATGGAACCGTGAATAGGCCACGGGCGTGCAATCCGCAGCAATGAGAAGGTCTGCTCCGTTCAAAAATGGCGCAGCGGGAGGTACAAGCCGGATCTGCACAGGCCAATGACACAGGGCAGAACACGTTTCCCGTTCTAAAACAGGCTCATTCAATGTCCGACACGAAGGTATCGGCTCAAAACTTTGAATTAACGTTGACGGGCATCCGCACGCCATGGTTGTATCCCGGGAAACCCCGGGAGACTCAGAAGATTTCACATGTTCCTCCACGGCAAGTGCATCGAACTCCTCGGCCTCACGATCAATTATCTTGAGAGCCCCTCGGGGACATTCACCAATACAGGCCCCGAGTCCATCACAGTACTTATCCGCTCTTAACCTTGCCTTGCCGCCTATGATCTGTATAGCCCCCTCCGCACAGGCCGGAACGCATATACCACAGCCGTCACATTTTTTTTCGTCAATTTCGACAATCTTTCTTTTCACCTTCATATGTTCTCCTTTCACTTATCAGCATTTTTTCTCTGTATGCCGTCCGAATTTTTTATATTAATATATTCCTCCGATCTTTAAAAAGCCTTGACCAAGGTCAAAAAAATCATTTTTTCTCCTTTTTTTCTTTTGAGCATCCACGGAATCCTCTATAATAGGCTGCACGTATGGTGCTTTTCTATGAAAGACATGCGAAACATATCACAATAAAAAGGAGAACCGGTGAATTTAGACACTCATATTGCCGCCATTCCTCTCTTTAAAGATTTGTCGAAGAACCAGCATCAGGCTCTCGCAAGGATCGCACTGAATCGTTCCTTCAGAAAAGGCCAGACCATATTCTCGGAAGGAGATGAGGGAACCGGCTTTTATGCGATACTCTCAGGCAGGGTGAAGATATTCAAACTTTCTCCTGAGGGGAAAGAACAGATTTTCCATCTTTTCGGAACCGGAGAAATTTTTGGCGAGGTTCCCGTATTCACCGGCCAGGGATATCCCGCACACGCAGAAGCCTGCATTCAGAGTTCATTACTGTTCTTTCCCAGGACCGCCTTTATCGAGCTCATTAAGAAAGACCATTTCCTTTCCCTTAATATGCTTGCCGTTCTGTCCTCGAGACTTCGAAGACTGGCCGCATTAATTGAAGATCTCTCCCTGAAAGAAGTGCCGGGGAGGCTTGCCGCCTATCTTCTGTACTTGAGCAGCAGGGAACGAAACCCTGACGAGTTCGATCTTAACATACCGAAGAACCAGCTGGCTTCCGTTCTCGGTACAATTCCGGAGACTCTGTCCCGTATCCTCAATAAGATGAACAGGCAAAAGTTGATCAGTTCAAAGGGATCACGTATCAGAATACTAAATCGCACCGCCCTCGAGGGGATTGCCATGGAAGGAAAGAAGCTGGAAAGCCGTTACAAAATCTGATTGAATTGAGACCTTGAAAAAGGTCTTTTTTTCAGGTTAAAATCTCCTCGCTCATTAAAGGAGATTTTTCATTTCAGAGATTCTTACAATACTCTCGTGGTATTTTTGAAAGGCAGCCATATGTCGTTTCACAAGAAAACCCTCAAGGAGGTAGTGTCCTACGACGACAAAGACCGGATCACGGAAAAAAAGTACCTTCTCGATAAGAAACTGGAGGGAGAGTACATATCCTACTTCAGCAACGGTCAGGTAATGGTCAAACTTTGTTTTCACAATGGCTCGAGAGAAGGAGAGGCGGTTTCATTTTACAGAGACGGGCAGATCAGAGAAAGAGGAACTTTCAAAAACGATAAACTGGATGGTGAATATATTTCGTATTTTGAAAACGGGCAGATCAGGGAAATCGAAAACTACAAAGACGGCAAATTGGAGGGGAAGTACACGCTCTATTTCAGGAGCGGTGAACTCAGAGAAATTGAACATTTTCAAGACGGCAAATTCAACGGCGAATACGCGAGCTTTTACAAAAGCGGTCAGATTAAGGAAAAGGGAAGTTTTAAAAACGATAAGAGGGATGGGGAGTATATTGCCTATTACAAAAATGGCCGGGTAAAGGAAAATGCAACCTACAGCAATGGAAAGCTCGTGGGCAAGTTTTTATCCTTCAGCGGTGACACCAGGGATTTGGAAACAGGCGATCAGGAAGATGAACCACCACTTTTCAATGGTGACGATCAGAAGGAAAAGGAAAAAATGGTGGATGACCTGCTCAAAAATTTCAAGAGTTTCGAAAGAGGACAGGAAAAATCATGACGATTTCAAAAATCCTGATTCCCCTTGACGGATCGGAGCGCGGGAATATCGCATTAGAATATGGGATATACTTTGCAAAGCGCCTTCATGCTGAACTCATAGGTTTTCATGTAATTGATCTGCGCGTGGTGCAAGGCCCGGTATTCACAGATATATCCGGTTCCATTGGACTTCCTCCCTACCAGGATTTTCTCCCGCTCATGCAGTCAAGCCTTGATGAAAGGGCAGAAGCTATACTCAAGGCTTTCCTCGCTCGATGTGAGAAAACAGGACTGCATCCCGAAACAAGAAAAGCCATTGGTATCGTCGACAACGCGATCATTGAGGAGGGGAAGAACGCAGACTGTATTCTTCTTCCCCAGAGGGGAGAGCACTTACAGCTTGGCAGCAGCAATATTCTCGGGTCCACTGTGGAATCGGTGATTCGCAGGTCCGGCAAACCGGTCATAGTCACTCCCGCAACGTTCATCGAGGTTGAAAGCATGGGACTGGCCTATGACGGCAGTGGCCCCGCTCGAAATGCACTCACAATCGCGCGAGAGCTCTCTGAGAACACATCATGGCCGCTTTCTGTCATCATCATCACGGATGATCACTCAGTTGGTGCACATCTCACCAAAGAGGTGGAGAATTACCTCGAACCGTTCAAAATTGACTGCGAGATCATCGTTCTCAGGGGAAAGGAAGACCGTGAAATTCTCAGGTTCATTGAGGAAGGTTCCATCGAGTTGATGGTTATGGGGGCATATGGTCACAACAGGCTCAGGGAGTTGATCCTGGGAAGCACCACTTCTGCGGTCATACGGAAAAGTAAAATCCCGGTTCTCCTTACCCGTTAAAAATTTTTCTTGCACCTTCGCGGTAATCCACGTGCTCAAGAGGAGATTCGTAACTCTTCAACAACAATAAATATTCAGAAACTCTCCTTGATCCTTGCATGTAAATCTGCCATGACATCATACCGGGTTAAATCATAATAGATAGGGGTTATGGATATCTTCCTATGACGAAGAGCACATGCATCGGAATCAGCCTCTTCATTATCGGAAAGCTGAGTATCTCCGGCTAACCAGTAATAGATGTTTTCCCTCGGATCCACCCTTCTCTCGAAATTTTCTATCAAACGCGCCCTTCCCTGTTTTGCAACGACGACACCACGGATCTCATCCTCGGGTATTGCCGGCACATTTATATTCAGGGCAATGTTTTTCATGGGATAATCATTCAGTATGAATGACGCCATCTTTCTTGCAAACTTCGCTGCAAAGGAGAAATCCGCATCCCTGTGTGTATCAAGAGAGATCGCCATGGCGGGTACTCCCATGATAACCGCCTCGGTCGCCGCGGAAACAGTACCTGAATAAATCACGTTTATCCCGATGTTCGCACCTAAATTAATCCCCGACACAACCAGGTCAACCGGTTTTTCCGAGAGTTCCTTGATGCCGATTTTCACACAATCCGCAGGTGTTCCCGTCACTGCATATCCATAGAAATGACCTTCCTTCTTTGCCTTCCTCACCATCAGGGGTCGAAAAAGAGTAATCGCATGGCCCACCGCACTCTGTTCGACCTCCGGCGCAACTATCAAACAATCAGCATCCTTGGAAAGCTCTTGATACAGAGCGTTCAAACCTCTCGCGTATATTCCATCATCATTTGTGAGTAGAAACCTCATCACACAAGCCTCTTCCCTGCTCACTCAATTAATCTTTTTTCGCAGCTGAATCACGAAATATTCGAATATTTGTGCATTTCCGGGTATCATACCTAAAAGAGAAAGAATCGTCGACAATAAAAAATGCCCGGGAACCCATCACAGAGTATCACCGGGCATGGAGATATTTCACCCTTATTTACTTTACCTCTTCAAAGTCCGCATCAACAACATCGTCATTCTTTTTACCCGTTCCGGGTTGAGCCCCTGATGCATCACTGTATGCACCTGCACCCGCGCCTGCCTGTGAAGCCGTCGTCTTGGCATACATTGCCTCAGCGAGCTTATGGGATACATTGGTTAATTCCTCCTGAGATCTTTTGATCTCATCAATGTCGTCACCCCCTATGGCCTTTTTCACTCTTGCAATGGCGCTCTCAATTTTAGCCTTGTCTGCGGCATCAACTTTATCACCGAACTCCTTGATGTTCTTCTCCACAGTGTAGACCATAGCGTCCGCCTGGTTTCTCGCCTCTATCAGTTCTCTCTTTCTCTTGTCATCCTCAGCATGTGCTTCCGCTTCTTTAACAAGTTTCTGGATCTCTTGCTCGGTGAGACCGCTCGACGCGGTAATTTTGATACTTTGCTCTTTCCCGGTTCCCAGATCTTTGGCAGAAACATGCACGATCCCGTTGGCATCGATATCAAAAGTCACCTCAATCTGCGGTACACCTCTTGGTGCCGGAGGGATGCCGACGAGTTCAAATCTCCCCAACGTTCTGTTGTCAGCCGCCATGGATCTCTCTCCCTGAAGGACATGAATACTCACGGCAGGTTGATTGTCCGCTGCGGTCGAAAATATCTGGCCCTTCCGCGTAGGAATGGTGGTATTTTTCTCAATTAGTTTTGTCATCACCCCGCCCAATGTCTCAATCCCGAGAGACAACGGAGTCACATCGAGCAGCAGGACATCCTTCACGTCACCGGCGAGGACACCCGCCTGGATGGCAGCTCCCACAGCGACTACTTCATCCGGATTGACTCCCCTGTGAGGCTCCTTTCCGAATATTTCCTTTACCTTCTGCTGAACCCGAGGCATCCTGGTCATTCCACCAACCAATATTACTTCATCAATATCCTTTGGCGTAAGATTCGCGTCTTTAAGAGCGATCCTGCAGGGCTCCATGGTCTTTTCGATCAGATCTTCTACCAGAGATTCCAGTTTTGCCCTTGTCAGCCTCATGGTCAGATGTTTTGGCCCTGTTTGATCCGCAGTGATAAACGGCAGGTTAATGTCTGTTTCCATCACTGTGGAGAGTTCCATCTTTGCTTTCTCCGCAGCTTCTTTGACCCGTTGCAGTGCCATTCTGTCATTCCTGATATCAATACCGCATTCCTTCTTGAACTCAGTGGCAATATAATCTATCAATCGCTGATCAAAGTCTTCACCACCTAAATGAGTGTCTCCGTTCGTCGATTTCACTTCAAATACACCATCACCCAATTCGAGAATGGAGATATCAAATGTCCCTCCACCTAAATCAAATACCGCGATCTTCTCATCCTTTTTCTTATCAAGGCCATAGGCGAGAGATGCCGCCGTCGGCTCATTGATGATCCTCAACACGTTTAAGCCTGCGATTCTCCCGGCATCTTTTGTTGCCTGTCTCTGGGAATCATTGAAGTACGCGGGAACTGTAATGACTGCGTCCGTGATCTTTTCTCCCAGATAATCTTCAGCGGTCTGTTTCATCTTCACCAGAATCATGGATGAGATTTCCGCGGGACTGTAATTCCGGCCTTTTATCGTCACCTGAGCATCACCGTTTGAGGCTTCGGTTATTTTATAGGGGGCGATTTTCTTATCATACTGAACTTCCTTCGAGGCATATTTCCTTCCGATCAGTCTCTTAATGGCATACACGGTATTTTCAGGATTGGTTACAGCCTGTCGCTTCGCGATCTGGCCAACCAATCTTTCTCCGCTTTCCGGAAATGCCACAATGGAAGGAGTGGTTCTGCTTCCCTCCTGATTCGCGATTACATTGGGATCTCCACCTTCCATAATGGCAACGCACGAATTGGTCGTGCCCAGATCAATCCCTATTATTTTTCCCATTTGTATGAATCCTCCTTACTCTCTAATCTTCAATTTGTTCCTCTTTGCATTCTTCCGTCTTCAACCGTCTGCACACAGAAACCTTTGCCGGTCTCAATAATCTTCCGTTGAGAAGGTATCCTTTTTCCAATTCTTCAACTACCTGATTATCTTCGTGGGTGTTGCTGTCAACCTGAAACATTGCCTCATGGACACTGGGATCGAAAACCTTATCAACGCATTCAACCCTTTGAACCCCATGTTTCTCCAGGCAGCCCATAAGCTGATTCCGAACCAGTCGCAGCCCCTCGTTAAACGCCCTGATATCTTCGGAGTTTTTTGCATGTTGCAGAGCCCTGTCAAGACTGTCCACCATAGGCAGGATATCCCTGATGAGATTCTCAACGCCGTACTTGATGGAATCAGCCTTTTCTCTGGCCGCTCGCTTTTTATAATTTTCCAGCTCCGCAACGGCACGAAGATATTTATCATAGTTTTCTGCCGCTTCTCTCTCCTTCTCCTGAAGCTTGCTCGTGAATTCCTCTGCTCCTGCTTCCTTATGTTCCCCCTCGTGACTTCGGTGAAGATCTGGTTTATCTTTTATTTCTTCTTTTTTCGATTTCTTCCCCATATCGTACCAGTCTATCCTTTTATCCTTTCGTGTTCCCTCATGCCTTAACAATCATCTACTTCACATCCGGTCTTTGAAAAAGCTTGAAATCCACCATCTCACAAATCACATGTCCCAGCGTGATGTGTACTTCCTGTATGCGAGGCGTACTCGTAGAAGGAACATTCAAGGAGTAATCGACCATACGAGAGACAGTGCCTCCATCCCTCCCCGTAAAGCCTATCGTGATCATCCCGATTTTCTTCGCTGCCTCAATGGCCTTGATAATATTGGCTGATGAGCCACTTGTACTGATGGCCCAGGCTATATCTCCCGGCTGTCCTATCGCCCTTATCTGTTTACTGAAAACTTCCGAAAAGTCATAATCATTGCCGATGCTCGTAATCACGGATGTATCTGTAGTCAATGCAATTGCGGGAAGTGGCGGCCGTTCTATGACAAAGCGGTTTATAAATTCTGCAGCAAGATGCTGGGCATCGGCTGCAGACCCGCCATTCCCGAAAAGCAGAATTTTGTTTCCCGCTTTCAGCGCCCCGGTGATCACCTCAATAACGATCACAATCTTTTCAAGATTTTCGGCGACAA